>JAGHVA010000263.1 GCA_018064565.1 Candidatus Colimorpha onthohippi | reverse complement strand
CTACAGCAATGGCACAACAACACAACATTGGTCTTCGTCTTTCGGGTGTTTATGGCTTTGCGGGTGAGGTTTCGTATCAGATGCCTCTCAATAACAACCGGTTGGAATTAGATTTAGGTTTGCATAATTTTGAAGGTTGGAATTACATCCATGTAAGTGGTGTTTATCAATGGTTGTGGAATATCATGGGTGGTTTGAATTGGTATGCGGGTGTTGGAGCCAATGTAGGTTTATACACTGGTGATGAGAGCGGTTTGGGTCTTGGTGTAGCAGGTCAGGTGGGTATAGAATATGATTTTGATTTCCCATTGCAACTTTCGATTGATTTCCGTCCTAATATTGGATTGGATGGACACAGCGGATTTGGTTGGGGTGGTATATGCCTCGGTGTGCGCTATCGCCTGAACTAAACTAACTGATTGTTGTATTATTATAAAGTGCGCTGCTGGCAATCAATGCGAGCAGCGCACTTTCATTATGTATCATGGCTAATGGCTACCTCACGCCGCCGCCGAGGGCTTGGTATAACGCCACGGTGGCGGTCAGTTTGTTGTATTGTGCATCGGCTTTGGCCTTTTGGGTTTGTAGAAGTTGTTGTTGGGCGGTGAGTACCTCAAGGTAGCTAACAGATGAGTGACGCATCAGAAGTATTGTTTTTTCGACCGACTGGTGCATCAATGCTTCACGGTTGGTCTCGATATCTACCATTTGCTGTGCCGCTTGGCGTTGGGCAATGGTATTGTTGACTTCAATACCAGCTTTGATGAGTGTGTGGCTGAATTGTTGTTGAGCAATGGCTTGTCGGCTGCGTGCATTACGATACTGCATGCGGTTGATGCCATGGTTTATGATTGGTTGCACGAGTCCGCCTACTGCCGAAGCAACAAACCCAGCGGGATCCAGCAGCACTCCTCCGAAATTGTTGCTCCATCCTGCCGTTCCTGATAGGCGTATGGATGGGTAGAAGTTGGCGTGCATCTGTCGAGTTATATAATAAGCTTGTGCCAGTGCGTGCTCTGAAGCTCGTACATCAGGTCTCATGGATAGCCATGCCAACGGGATGTTGGACAGCACACTATCGTTGGTTGCTTGTTGCCACAGGTTGCCATGATAGATGTGGTGTACGGGTTGGTTGATTAGCAGGCAGATGGCATTGTTTGCGAGTGTCAGGTCGCGTTGGTTGGCAGCCATAGCACTTCGGATAGCCATGCTGTTGGCGCGTGCTTGTAGTAGTTCAGCCTCGCTAACACCCGTTCCACCTTGTCGAATAACTTCCATCATCTGCAGGGTCTCGTCCCAGTTGTGTAAGGTCGATTCAAGTATTTGCTGCTGCTCGTGGGCAAGCAGCAACGAATAGTAGGCTGTGGCTACAGCTGCAATGAGGTTGGTCTGTACGGCTTGTTGATAAGCTTGGCTTTGCAACAACTGCTCGGCGGCTGCTTTGCGTGCGTTGCGCAATTGCCCGAATATATCTATCTGCCACGACGCTTGTCCTGTTATGGAGTAGGTGCTTATGGCATCGCCTACCACGCTGGCATTGCCTCCATCGGCTTGTATGCCAAGTGCTGGCACTTGCTGCCATTTGGCCTGACGCAGTGTCTCACGAGCAATCTCGCTGTTGAGTTGAGCCGTTTGAAGGTCGCTGTTGTGCGTTAATGCTGTGTCGATGAGTGCAACTAAGCAAGAGTCGGAGAACATTGTGCGCCAAGAAGGCAACGAGTCGATGGAGGTCTGGTCAGACCAGCTGGCAGTGCCGTAAGGCTCATAGTGGTCGTATGTACCGCAACCAGATAGCAGTAGCAGTGCACATATTATAGTGATGAGTTGTCGCATTTTTGATGTCATATATCTGATATATGTTTTATTGTTACTTACTTTAGCCATGTGGGTTTTATCATCTCGTGCAGTCGTTGTGCCAGTGCCCACAGTACGGGAACTGCGTACAACATGACCACGGTGCCTACTATCATGCCACCCACCACGCATGTGCCTATCGTGGCGTTGCCTTTGGCACCAGCTCCAGTGGCGAACATCAGTGGCAGCATGCCGAAAATCATGGTAAGTGAGGTCATCAGGATGGGGCGGAATCGCATGCGTGCTGCTGCAATGGCTGCTGCTGCGATGCCGTAGCCTCGTTGACGCATACTGCCCGCACAATCGGTAATAAGGATGGCTGTCTTGGCCATTAGTCCTATCAGCATCACCGCTGCAGTCTGGAGATATATATTGTTTTCAAGTCCCCAAAGTCGCGCAAATAAGAAGCTACCCATCAGTCCACAAGGTATGGCGAGTATCACTACAAGAGGCTTTAAGAAACTCTCGTATAAGCAGCATAAGATAAGGTAGATTAACGAGATGCTTACGATAAAGATAATCAGTATATTATTGTTTGATGACGATTCTTCTCTTGATAGTCCGCCATATTCATAGCCGTAGCCGTTAGGCAACACTTCACGGGCAGTTTCTGCCACTGCTTTGAGTGCCTCGCCAGTGCTATAACCAGAGGCTGGTACCCCAGTAACGGGTATGGAGCTATAGAGGTTGAATCGCGTTAGGTACTCTGGTCCCATGGTTGGGGTGAGTGTTACGAACCGCGACAGCGGAGCCATGCCTGAAGGAGTACGTACAAAGCATTTGTCAAGGGCTTCGGGCGACACCCGGTAGTTGGGTGCGGCTTGCATCATGACGCGGTACACTTTTGAGAAGCGGTTGAAGTTGGACACATATCGACCACCGAGATAGCCTCCCATGGTGGATAACACTTCGGCGGTGCTGACCCCTGCCAGTTGGCACTGTGCTGCATCAATCGACACTTGATATTGTGGATAGTTGTTTGAGAACGATGCGTACGCCATTGCAATCTCTGGTCGCTTGTTGAGCGCTGCTACAAACTGTTGGCTCACCTCTTGAAATTGTGGTATGCCACCGTCAAGATGGTCTTGCAGGTAGAGCTCAAGGTTGTTGCCATAGCTGTAGCCTGGTATCATTGTGCCCTGAAAAGCTACCATATTAACTTCGGGCAGCTGAGTGCTGCATCCATATATGCGTGCCACTACATCGTCGGCACTCATGCCTTTGCCTTTGCGCTGATCCCACTCTTTGAGCAGTATTAGAAATTGACCCATGTAGGGTCCTGTCCCAATAAAAGAGAATCCGGCTTCCTGCACGCAGAGTTCTATCTCTGGGAAGGTGCGGAATATGGAGTCGGCACGGCGCACTACCTTGAGGTTTTCGCTGAGCGAAGTGCCTGGTGTGGCTGTAGTGCTGCAAAACACCAAAGAGGTGTCTTCTTGTGGCACTAATCCTGTTTTGGTGGTACGCACAAAGTATGCTAATAGTGCAACACTTAACACCAAGAATGCTCCACATATCCATTTGTGACGGAAAAAGAACAGCACACCGCGCTTATATCGGCTGACCCATACACCGAACGATACGCTGAATGCTTGTTTGAAACGTGCGGAGAATCCGTTTTGCTTATCATCATGGCGCAATATCAAAGTACACAGCACTGGCGAAAGCGTCAGAGCGTTGACTGCCGACAACCCCACAGCAGCAGCCATGGTGAGGCCAAACTGTGTGTAGAAGGTGCCAGAGGTGCCTCCAATCATCGATACAGGTATGAATACCGACATGAATATGAGTGTAGCTACTATGATCGGGGTGCTTACACGTCCTATGGCGTTGATAGTGGCATGGTAGCGTGAGGTGTGGCTTGAGTCGAGGTTGCTCTGTACCGCCTCGACTACCACAATAGAGTCGTCAACCACAGTGCCAATACAAAGCACCAATGCAAAGAGTGTGAGTAGATTGATGGAAAAACCGAGCAGATATAGAAATCCGAAAGTGCCCACTACCGAAACTATTATGCCAACCATGGGTATGAGTGTGGCACGGAAATCTTGCAAAAAGATATACACTATAACAAGTACCAAGATAAGCGCAATTACAAACGACCACACTACATGATCAATAGCCTCATAGAGATAACGGCTTGTATCGTTGAGGGTAGCGAAACGTAGTCCTTTAGGCAGTTCGTGAGAGAGGTCGTCAAAGAGCTTGTCGATTTGTTTGATGGTGGCGTTGGCATTGGTACCTTCAGATTGGTAGATAGCGATACCTGAAGCGGGTTGCCCTTCGGCGGTCTCGTAGATAGCATACGACTCGCGCCCCATTTTTACCTCTGCCACATCACGTACACGCAGTACCTCCCCGCTGGGTAGGGTGCGTATCACCATGTCGGCAAACTCTTCTGGTAGTACAAGTCTTCCACGGTAGCGAAGCGTATATTGGAAGGCGTTGTCGTGATTTTCGCCCAATGCACCAGTACCCATCTCCACATTCTGAGCATCCAATACAGCAGCGATGTCGTCGGGAATCAGGCTATACTGAGCCATCTTTCCA
>JAGHVA010000200.1 GCA_018064565.1 Candidatus Colimorpha onthohippi | reverse complement strand
CTTCTGTGTTGCGTGCGGGCAGCCGCCCTATGCTGATATCTAACTTGTCGGCTGCGCTTTCTCCACTCTCACCGTTGTCTAAATAGCCGAAGAAATCGTCGCTGCAAAAAGAACTGCTCTCACTAAAAGAAGAAACCGATTCGTAGGTAACCACGGTGGTTTCGTTGTTGCCTTCGATGTTGCGGTTGTCGTATGTCCCTTTGCCGAAAAGCAGCAGATATTTTGGTGCTTTTAGACTTGGATTCCGTTGGCTGCGTAAGTAAAGCACCCGCATCAGTTGTCGGATAGCTATTGGATCTTGTCTGCCAGATGAAAACTCGTCAAATACCTGTTGATCGGTAACAACTGCTACATCAAGCATGCTCTGTGTTTGATGCAGGTTGGCCAACTGTTGTGATTGAGGTAGGTATTTTGGATGAGTTACAATTACATAGTCAACATTAGGAAGGCTGTGCAGGTCTTGATTTTCGATGGGCGAGATACTGCTGGGTTTGAAGCAGTCGTGTTCGGTAAAAGCTGCCAGCCTATGGTCAGAATCGCCTTTGAATGAGAATGTCGTAGTGCCAGCGGTGGTGGGAATCTGCCTGACGTTATATGGCGAGGAGATGTCCCTTAGCAGTGTGTTGGATTGGCAGTTGGAGATGATGTAAGTCTTGTTACTGTCTTCGGGCGAAAAATGATAGATGTGTTGCCCCGAACGGTAACTCAATAGGGCGAGATGGTTGGTCTCGATATAGTCGAGGTAGCCATCGCCTTGTGGCTCAGATGGGCGATACTGAATATTGAAAAGGAGTGAGGTAGAACCGTCCGATGTGAATCGGTGGACGTTGGTGTTGTAACCTATCTCCGCAGGGAGTGCGGTGGTGTAACTCTCGCTTCCGAGCGATAGGACAACTTGTGAGTTGGCTGCGTTCATGTTGGCAAAAGCGAAGTGGCAATTGATGGTTCCTCCTTGTGGAATAGGATCTATCGTGAGGGCGATAGCGCGGTTGGGGACGGCTGCGCTAAACTGCTCTCCGACATATATGCGACCGCTGCCATAGGCGTTTGTTAAATCGTTGTCGTGAACAGCCACAGCGGTGTATCTGCTGATGGGGTATAGACCTGGCTGACATGGAGCAGTGGAAGTGATACGGGTAGGTGAAGTTTCGGTTGTGGTGAGATAGCAGTAGTTGGTGTTGCAATAAGGATTGTGTAGGTAACTAAATCGGTTGTTTGTCGCATCGTATTGCCAGACATTGGCTCCTTCTGCAAAAAAGATGAGGTAGTCGCTGCCGTCAAATATTCCGTTGCGGTTATTGTCCTGAATCCATATCGGGTATTGAATCATGTCGTCGGGAGTGGAGCTGTAGTTGACCTCGTCCAAAATGCCTCCCCGTAACCCATAGATGGCAATCTTGCTGATGGCAACACCGTTAAGTGAGTTCAAGTCGCCGACGGTTAGTTTATATACACCAGTAGTGTTGATACCTATCTTGTACCACTTGCCACTGCTGAGTACAGAATGAGCACTGGGTTGCCCCGAAATATGGCTTGTGCAGATAACTGCGAGATAGAGTAAAGAAACGAGTTTGATGGGTGTTTTCATAAGGCCACACACAAATAATTTATAATAACTAAAAACGATAACGTTTATTGCATGGTTGGTGTAGCGAGAATTATTTTTGGATAGCATCTTTGGACTCTGGATTATTGTTGTTGCCTCCTTTTCACTTTTATTATTGCTTGTCTGGTAAAATTTTTGAAAAAATATGGAAGTATCTTTTTTCAGTAGATTGTGGTATGCTCCGTAATATTGGGCTTGAGGTAAAAAATAATGGCCTGAAAGGCTTATATTTACATAGCCAAGGGTAAAGCGAAGTGGCACCCTGGGGGTTAGATTGGTGTTGAGGCTGAACGCACTGAAAAGACAAAAGTTTATGCAATACGCTTAATATCAATGTTTTTGTCTTTTTTAGAGCGAATTTCCTCAAAAAAACATCCTATCCAACGAGAACAACACTTTGAGGCTTGTAAGCATGGAATTCAAAAAAAAATGTGGTTCAAAAATGTTTAAGTGAATTTTGTAAGAACGAGCATTAAGCGGTCATTTGAGCAGTTTGTCGCTGTATGATTCTTTTTTGTCTCTTTTTTGATTTAAAAAATCGATTTTTTAGAAAATAGCGTTGGAAAATAATTGAAAAAATGCGCTTTTGTAATGAACGATGTTTTTGTAATTGACTGAAAACGAGTGCGTGATATTTTTTTTTTGAATATTTTGCTGTAGTTCGTCAAAAAAATCGTAATATTGCCGTTCAAATTATGGTGTGCCATATACCTTGAAAACTATGAAGACAACACTGAAAAGAATTGCTTTAATTTGCCTCGTTGCATTAGCTGCACAAGGGGTAAAATCTCAAGACATTGGATTCTCACAATTCTATGCCAATCCGTTGTATCTCAATCCGGCTTTTGCGGGTTCAAAGGTTGCTCCCCGTATATCGCTGAATTATCGTTGCCAGTGGCCTAGTCTGGTTAGTGCCTTTCAAACACTTTCGGCGTCGTACGACCAATATGTGGATGGACTTCATGGTGGTATTGGTGCCATAGTCATGGCAGACCGTCAGGGTGATCACGGTGCATTGGGTACCTATAATATCGGTTTGGCTTATTCGTTCCGCTTTCAAGTGGCGCGTGACATTTTTGTCAATGCGGCTTTGCAGGCATCGTTGGTCAATCAAAACTTGAAATGGGATGAGGAGAATATGCGATTCCCTGATCAGATAGACCCTGTCTATGGCTATTTGTGGAACACATCGGCACAGCGTCCCGACAAGACCAACAAGTGGTACATGGATTTTCATGCTGGTGTGTTGGCATATAGCGACAATTGGTATGCAGGTGTGTCAGCCAGTCATTTGAATCGACCAGATCAGGGTTTCTACAGCGAAGACCGTGTTCCTATTAAGTTGACGGCTCATGCTGGCGGTATGATTAACTTGTCGGCAGAGCGTCGTAGAACCTCATCATTGGGTTTGGGAACACCTATTATCTCGCCCAATTTTATCTACCAGTATCAAGGTACGTTCCATTATTTCAACTATGGTCTCTATTTGGATTGGGAACCTTTCATGGTTGGTGTGTGGTATCGTAACGGTTTGGAAAACTCAGACGCATTCATCTTTATGGTGGGTGTGCAGCAAGATTATTGGAAAGTAGGATACAGCTACGATGTTACTGTGTCAAAATTGGCCAACAATACAGCAGGAGCTCATGAGTTGTCGTTGGGTCTGCTGCTCCCTGTCCCCGAACAAAAACGTAAGATTAAGGCCATCCGTTGCCCAAGTTTCTAATCCAATGACGTGTTGAGTGTTGTAACAG
>JAGHVA010000191.1 GCA_018064565.1 Candidatus Colimorpha onthohippi | reverse complement strand
GTATGGTGTCGGCACCAAGATGCGACATCTGCATGAAGTAAAGCAGCGCATCAAGCTGTTTGTGTTTAGTTTGCACCTTCTCCATCTGGTCGAACAGCTTTTTGGCTTTCTCGCTGTCTCGATATTCGGGTGCCAAACTGATATAGGTAGCGGTACGGGGGTTGAATCGCTGCTTGATATCCTCGTCCATGATGATAATCTGCCGCTCTATCATCCCGTTAAGCAACGACATTATCTGTTTGATACCTAACGCATGACTTACATCGGCTACCGATAGCGTTGTGTGCTCGGACAGCAGGGTTACCACCTTGACCTCGTTGATAGAGAGGTTGGTTAGGTCGCCCTGAAAATCGGGGTGAATGGCTACGATGCTTTCGGAGGCGATGCGAAGCGATGATGGTAGTGCTATAGCCATCACATCGCCAATGCCGCACATATAGTACCGAGCCATCCATTCCCATAGGCAGAACTGACGCTCACCCACAATGGGATCAATGTCGATAACCGCCAATACATATTTGGTTGTGAATTTGGGTGCCTCTTGATGGATGCGGCGTACTAATGCGGAGTATAACTTCTTGGCTCCAAACTGAACCACCACGCGCTGACCTACTTTGATGGTATCGTTGTAGTCTTGCGGCACACGGTAAGTGTAGGTGTCTGGCAGGTGTAGCGGCAAGATGACATCAACAAAATAGGTCTCCATTGGGTTATTTTTTCAATTTCTAATATATATTAACGATGTATGAGTTAATAATCGTATTTTTGCATCTTGTTTTATGACTATAACATAGTGCGGAGAATTGTGAGGTATATCATTTGAATCTGATGTAATTTAGGCTGTTGTATGCGAATAGTGGTGGCTGTAACCAACGACTTGGTTTCCGATCAGCGGGTGTCCCGAACTTGCCAGACCCTTTTTGAGGAGGGTTATGCTGTGTTGTTGGTAGGCCGCATGTTACTGGATAAAACCCCTATTCAACGCCCTTATGAGACTTGCAGGATGCGTCTGCTGTTTCGTAGGTCGGCATTGTTTTATGCTGAGTACAATGTCAGGCTGTTTTTCAAGCTCCTGTTTTCGGCGTGGGATATGGTGTATGCTAACGATACAGACACGCTTCTTGGTGCCTTTTGCGCAGCTCGTTTGCGCCGAAAAAAGATTTTTTTCGATGCGCATGAATTGTTTCCAGAGGTGCCAGAACTGGTAGGTAGGAAACGTGTGAAACGGATTTGGCAGGCTATTGAAAAATTGTTGATACCCAGAGTGGATGGTGCGGTAACGGTGTGCCAAAGCATATCTGATATTTATCGCCAAAAAATGGGTGTAGAGATGGGGGTAGTGCGCAATGTTCCGATTATAAAACAGTGTGTAAATCAGTCGGAATGGCCATTTCAATTCAAGAATCCATTTATTATATATCAAGGTGCAGTGAATGTGGGGCGTGGTGTGGATTGGCTTATTGAGGCTATGCGGTATTTGCCACAGTACCATTTGGTGATAGCTGGAGTGGGCGATGAGTATGACACTATGCGCAATATGGCAGCTTCGCAAATATATTCGGATAGGATTCATTTTTTGGGACGTTTGGTGCCAGATGACTTACGTTTGATAACGCCTCACGCTTTGCTGGGTACCTGTCTGCTCGAAAATCGTGGTCTGAATTATTATTATGCGTTTCCAAACCGCATAGGTGATTTTGTGGCTGCAGGTATTCCTGTATTGGCTACTAATTTCCCTGAAATCAGCAAGGTTGTAACCCAATATGGCATAGGTCAGCTTGTAACTGAAGAACGGGGCGAGCAGTTGGCTCTCAAAATCCAACAAACCATTGCTTGGTGGAACGGTATTCCCATCACTCAACGCCAGCAGCGTATGTGTACTGCAGCGGCAGACTTGGATTGGAATGTGGACAAAAATGTGCTGCTGAATGCTGTTGATAAAATAATGCGGCAGTGATTTCGTTACTAATAAACTTAGTTTCTGTTTTTTTATACCGTCTTATTGCATTACATCGTTATTTGTTGAATTTTCTTTAATCGGTTTTCTCGTTATGGCATAGAGAATTATTCTCTTTCCCTTTTGGGTCAGCTTGTCGAAAATATTTGTTTTTTTGTTACAACATCTTAAATATATTCAAAAGTGCTTTACAACGTTTTATTAGTTCTTTATTTTGTAGGCTGTGTGTTTGGCCTATGGTTCGTGTTTAAGAAGGCAGGTGTCGCACCTTGGAAGTCATTGATACCCATTTATAATATTGTGGTTTGGATTAAGGTGTGCGGTAAGAGTTGGCGCTGGTATATCTATTTTTTGATACCAGCTATCAATATTTTTACATTCTTGCTGCTGGTGGTCGAAACTGCCAAGACATTTCATCGTTATGGTTTTTGGGAGCAGACTGCGGCAGTTATCTTACCGTGGGTATATCTGCCTGTTTTAGGCTTAAGCAAGTTGCAGTATGTTGACCCTACATCCGAGCCACCCCACAAGGTGGGAGCTGTACGCGACTGGCTCGATGCTATCGTGTTTGCGTTGGTGGCAGCCGTCATCATACGTGGCAAGGTATTCGAATTGTATCATATACCGTCATCGTCGATGGAGGGTTCGTTGCTGGTTGGCGACCGACTGATGGTGAGTAAGCTGTCGTATGGTCCTCGTGTTATGATGACTCCGCTTTCGTTGCCGTTGGTTCACAATGTGTTGCCGCTCACCAACGGACAGGTGGAGTCGTATCTTAAATGGATAGAACTGCCATACCATAGGTTTCCTGGTTTTGGCAGTGTGGAGCGTTACGATGCTGTGGTGTTCAACTATCCTGACGGCGATACCATGTGCAGTGCACAATTCAGCAATAGGAGTTATCACGACTTGGTGCGTCAATATGGTCTTGATGCTGTGGAAAACGACCGTGTGTATGATGATTTCGGCAACCGCATCGAGATAGGGAAAATTAGAGTGCGTCCTATCGACAAGCGTGAGAATTTTATCAAACGCTGCATCGGACTACCAGGCGAGACTATACAGTTGCGAGAGCAGCAGGTGTTTATCAATGGAAAGCCGATTCGAGATCCCGAAGGTTTGCAGTTTACCTATGCGGTGAATTTCAAGCCAGGCATGGCAAACCCCGCTCAGGTGCTTGACGGTATGGGAGTTAGTCAGGAAGATATGCAGAATGCGTTTATGGAGCAACGTTATCTCGGAACCTCATATTTGCTGCTACCGCTACGCCGGGATGTGGCAGAGAGCCTGCGGCAACGCTATGATGTGGCAGCTATAGAACCAGTGATATTTCCGGCTGGCGACTCATCGCGCGATCTCTTCCCTCACGACACCTTGCATCGGTGGAGTATTGACAACTACGGACCAGTGCATATACCTGCTGCTGGTGAAACACTTGCACTCACACCACAAAATATCTCGATTTATGCGCGCTTGATAAGTGTGTACGAAAACAATACGCTCTCGGTCAGCAACGGCAAGATATATATCAATGGGCAGGAAACTACTCAGTATAAGGTCAAGCAGAACTATTATTGGATGATGGGCGACAACCGCCACAATAGTGCGGATAGCCGTTATTGGGGATTTGTGCCTGAAGACCATATCATGGGTAAGGCTAAAACCGTGTTGTGGAGTTTTGATAAGGATCACAAGTGTGTTCGCTGGAACCGTTTTATGAGATCTGCAAGCGCACTTTGATGTCTGCATAAAATATAACTGACTGTGGCAAAACCCAAAACATATTATTTTTGTCGAGAATGTGGTTATCAGAGTAGCTCGTGGTTAGGCAAATGCCCAGAGTGTGGCAAGTGGAACACCTTTGATGAGGAAGTGGTGCAGGCTGACAGAGGGCATGCTTCTTCGATGGCATCTGCTCGCGCAGCGGGCATACCAGTCTCTACCCCCAAATTGATACATCAGGTGGCGTATAATGAGACTTATCGCATCACTACACATTGCGCTGAGTTCGATAGGGTGTTGGGCGGAGGCATTGTGCCAGGTAGCCTCCTGCTGATAGGAGGAGAGCCTGGTATTGGCAAAAGCACGTTGTTGCTGCAAACAGCCCTGGCTATAACCGACAAACGCTTGCTTTATGTGAGTGGAGAGGAGAGCGAACAGCAAATCAAGATGCGTGCCGACCGCATAGCACATGGTGGCGACAGCTGTTATGTGGTTAGTGAGACGGTTACACAACGTATATTTGAACATGTAGAGGCGGTAAAACCAGAGATATTGGTGGTTGACTCCATTCAAACCATCTGTACGGAGACTATCGACTCGTCGGCTGGCAGTATCTCTCAAATACGAGAGTGTACCGCCGAATTTCAGCGATATGCCAAGAGTACCGGTGTACCTGTGCTGCTGATAGGTCATATCACCAAAGACGGGACATTGGCGGGACCCAAGATAATGGAGCATATCGTAGATGCAGTGCTTCAGTTTGAAGGCGACAGAAACTACGGATACCGGATTTTAAGGGCACATAAAAATCGGTTTGGATCCACTGCTGAGTTGGGTATATTTGAAATGGTTGGCAACGGATTGCGTGAGGTGCCTAACCCGTCAGAATTTTTGTTGGGTCAGCGTGATGAGACGCTGAGTGGTGCCGCCATAGCAGCAACATTAGAAGGTGCCCGTCCAATGTTTATCGAGGTGCAGTCGTTGGTGAGTAGTGCAGTATATGGCACTCCGCAGCGTAACTCCAATGGCTTTGAGATTCGCCGACTCTCTATGTTGCTTGCGGTACTCGAAAAGCGATGTGGGTTCAAATTAGGTGCTAAGGATGTATTCCTTAATATCGCAGGTGGACTGCGTGTTAATGACCCAGCCATCGACTTGGCTGTGGCATGCTCTATATTGTCCAGCAATGTAGATATACCTATATCACCACGTGTCTGCCTGGCTGCCGAATTGGGGCTCTCGGGTGAAGTGCGTCCAGTAAGCCGTGTAGAACAACGCATAGCTGAGGCTAACCGGTTAGGATTTGATAAGATTTTCATATCAAAATATAATGCTCGTGGATTGGATAAATCTCGTTTTGATATCGAGATAGTGGAAATCAGTGTGATAGAGGAGGCTTTTCGGGCATTATTCTCCAACCACTAACGGACGATGGGGTAGTTATCTACCGATATTTTTTTAGAAAAAATAGAGTAAAATACAATAATATCAGGCTTGTATTGTTATTTTAACAGATTAGATTTTTGATATGAATTTAGGAATCCGATTATTGATAGCAGAGGACGATACCAATATGGGTATGATACTCAAAGCGTATTTGACTCAAAAAGGTTATACTGTGTTGTTGGCAACCGATGGTCAGGAAGCATTGGATTGTTACGCAAACAATTCCGTTGATGCGTGTATTCTGGACGTCATGATGCCAGTGAAAGATGGTTTTGCAGTGGCACAGGAAATTCGTGCACTCGACAAGCGCATTCCCATCATATTTCTTACAGCCAAGACCTTGGAAGAAGACGTGCTGAAAGGCTTCGAGGTGGGAGGCGATGATTATATTACTAAGCCGTTCAGCATGGCGGAGTTATTGGCACGTATCAACGCAACTATCCGTAGGTCGTTTGACGAGGACAACCCAGATAAAAACGTGTTTGTATTCGGTAAGTTTACGTTCGACTATGTGCGTCGTACTATCAGCATTAACGGCTCCTCGCGGTCGCTGACCACCCGCGAGTGTGATCTGCTTAGGCTTTTTGCTATCAATTTTAACCAGGTGGTGGAGCGCAACAGCGCATTACAGAAAATCTGGAAAGATGACAGTTTTTTTACTGCGCGCAGCATGGATGTATATATAGCGCGTTTGCGTAAGTACCTAAAAGAAGATCCTTCCATCCATTTGGTCAATGTTCATGGCGTAGGCTTCAAATTGACACAGGTGATTGAGTAGCATGATAGGGGAGGCTACGTCGGGAGTGGTCATAGAAATCGATTTATTTTTTTTATGCGTATCATATTTTTAGGAACGGGCACTTCGATGGGAGTGCCCGTTATAGCATGTGGTTGTAAGGCATGCAAATCGGTCGATTCTCACGACCGCAGAATGCGTACTTCAGCCTTAATCCAGACTAACGATGGCAAGAACATACTGATAGACATCGGTCCAGATTTCCGAACTCAGATGCTGCGGCACGATGTGTCGCATTTAGATGCCATCTTGATTACCCATTCACACCGCGATCATGTGGGGGGACTTGACGACATCCGCGCCTTCAATTACATCCAGCGGTCTCCGATGCAACTGTATGGCAACCAGGAGGCTCTTGATATGATTCGTCACGATTATCACTATATATTTGAGCCACATGAGTATGAAGGACTGCCAGAGGCCTATCTGAACTACCTCACAGGCAATGATATGTTTGAAGCAGCTGGACATACGATAGTGCCTATCAAAGCCATGCACAAGACACTTCCCGTGCTGGGCTATCGCATAGGCAATTTGGTATATATCACCGATGCCAACCATATAGAGCCTACCGAGTTAGATAAAGTGAAAGGTTGTGATACGTTGGTTCTTAACGCATTGCGCAAAGAACGGCATTTTTCGCATTTCTCGCTGCCTGAGGCATTGCAGATTATCAGTCAGGTTGGGCCGCGCCAAGCGTTCTTGACGCATATCAGTCACGATATGGGGCTGAGTGCCGATGTCCAGCCAATGCTTCCTGACCATGTGCGCTTGGCATGGGATGGCCTCGAAGCAGACGTACGATAAGCAGTCATAGCCTTTGAAACTTACTGTTAGTGATACTATACGACAACCCCTATTTCATAGCCTATAACTGAACAATATAGGAGGGGATTAGCTTCGTCAAGAATGCCGAAGAAGTGCAGAAGCGGGGAAAGAGAGTTTCGGCAAGAATGCCGAAGAAGTGCAGAAGCGGGGTAAGAGCGCTTCGTCAAGAATGCCGAAGAAGTGCAGAAGTGGAGTAAGAGAGTTTCGGCAAGAATGCCGAAGAAGTGCAGAAGCGGGGTAAGCGAGTTTCGGCAAGAATGCCGAAGAAGTGCAGAAGCGGGGTAAGAGAGCTCCGGCAAGAATGCCGAAGAAGTGCAGAAGCGGGGTAAGAGAGCTTCGGCAAGAATGCCGAAGAAG
>JAGHVA010000241.1 GCA_018064565.1 Candidatus Colimorpha onthohippi | reverse complement strand
CCCCCCACCCCCCCCCCCCCGCCATATTGTTCTCGAGGTCGACGGGACCCCCCCTCTCTTACCCCCACCTCGGCTCGCACCAGAGAACACGACACAGCTATCCGGTTCTGTTGCTCGCGGCTCGGCAGCGAGCCAATATTAAACCAGCTCTATGAAAGAAACGAACCATCAAATCACGCTGTACTCATGCTTCCTACATTGAACATTCTACTCAACACTCCTTGGTATTACCTACTGCTGTGCTTGGCATGCGGGGCTGCTTATAGTGTTGTCTTGTATTGGATTCGTCCACCATCAGGCATCTCAAAACGCTTGCAATGGGTGCTGTCTGTGCTACGGTTTGTGGTGGTCGCTCTTATTGCCCTGCTGCTGCTCTCCCCTATGATCCGAAGGGAAAGCCACGATGAGCAAAAACCCATCATCCTCATCGCCGAAGACAACAGTACTTCGATTGCGCTTTGTAAAGATAGTACCTTTTACCGAGGGGCATACGCTGATTCCATAAACCGTATTGTAACCGAGCTGTCCGACCATTACGATGTGCAACGGTTTCATTATGGCACAACGGTATCGCCCGCCTCTAACAACCCCGACTATCAAGATCCTCAAACAGACATCAGTGGGGCTATCCGTGAGCTGGCCGAACGGTTCCAAAATCGTAATGTCGGAGCCATGATTCTCAGCAGCGATGGCATCGCAACAGCAGGTTGCGACCCGTCATCAGTCAATGTCCCATTTCCTATCTATACCATCGCATTAGGCGATACCACTCCATCCAAAGATGCAGCCATATCGCATCTGCGCTACAATCGGACAGCTTGCGTGGGCAATAAGTTTCCGATGGAGATTACAATCCAAGCGCATGGGCTAAACCACCAGACTGCAACCTTACGCATCGTCACTGGCGGCAAATCGGTTTTTGAACAGCCAGTAGCCTACAATGGCAACGATTTCTCGACCACCATCCCCGTATCGCTGTCTGCCGAACATTCGGGCATTCAGTCTTACACTATCATGCTGCAGACCTTGGATGGCGAGCGGACCTCGGTCAACAACAAGCGTACCGTCAGTGTTGAGGTTGCCGACCACCACCAGCAGGTGGTGATTCTGGCTGCCGCTCCTCACCCTGACATCGCTGCCCTACAACGGGCTGTGGCTCAAAACTCAAACTACGATGTCAAGGTGCTTGTCGGCAACGAGGTTGCAACCCATGAGTTCAACAAAGAGAATATCTACATCCTACACAATCTTCCATCGGCTTCGGTTACCCCTGCCTCAAAACTTCTGTCAAGTCTGCACATCTTATATGTAGTTGGTTTACAGACCGATTTAGGTCTTTTCAATGCGCTGCAAACAGGTGTAACTATCAACACCAATCTATCTAAAGCCACCGATGCTGTGGCTATCGCCAATCCTGACTTCAGCAGTTTCAGTCTGGCCGATGCCAGTAGGTTTCAAAAGCTGCCGCCATTGGATGCGCCATTTGGCGACTATCGATGCGCCGCTCATGTCATGACGCTCTTCTATGCTCAGATAGGGAATATCACCACCCGCCAACCCCTTGTGGCTCTTGCTAATGAGTTAGGACACTCCAACGGGATCAGAACGGCCTTTATATTTGGCGAGGGCGTCTGGAAATGGCGTCTGCACTGCTACCTGCAAGATGGTAACCACACCGATTTTGACCAATTCATCTACAAGACGTTATCATATATCGGCGATTGGAATAATCAGCAACAACTGCATATCGACCTGCAATCTGTTTATCCCACCAACCAGCCCATTGTGATTGGTGCCGAATTGTACGACGACTTAGGGCAGCCCACCAATCAGCCTGAATTATCTTTTTCGCTCCGCCACGGTTCCACCGTTTCTAATCACGATATGTCCCGATCGGGCATTGGCTATCAGCTCACCTTGGGATGCTTAGATACTGGCTGCTATACCTATACCGCTACCACCACTTTGAGTGGCAAAAAGATTACTGCCAACGGCAGATTTGTCGTAGAGGATGCCAGTTACGAATATATCAGCCTGACCGCCAACCACGCACTACTCAACACATTGTCGCAAATCACTGATGGGCAAGTAGTCTATCCCAACCAGTTGTCCTGGCTCACTCAACTCATCCAGCAGCGCGAGGATATCAAACCCGTTATCTATAGCCACTCAACCTATACCGACTTGATCGACAGCCCCCTACTCTTTTTGCTCATCCTGCTACTGATTACCACCGAATGGTGTCTGCGAAAGTATTTTTGCTGAATAATTTTTTTTTCAATACATGCCATTTCTTCCCATCACATTAGATGAGGCTCACAAACAAGGATGGGAGCCTCGCCAAGATGGCACCTTGGTTGACATCATAATTGTCAGCGGCGATGCCTATATCGACCACCCATCGTTTGGCACTGCCGTGATTGGGCGAACGCTCGAAGCGGCAGGCTATCGGGTAGCGATTATCCCTCAACCTAATTGGAGAGATGACCTGCGCGACTTTCGCAAATTTGGACAGCCTCGACTGTTTTTTGGCGTTACCTCTGGCGTTATGGATTCGATGGTGAACCACTACACCGCTGCCAAACGGCTACGCCACGACGACGCCTATACGCCTGGCGGTGAGGCTGGGTTCCGCCCCGACCGTGCTACCTACCTTTATACGCAAATACTCAAACAGATATATCCCGACACCGTAGTGGTTATAGGTGGCGTTGAGGCTTCTATGCGCCGCCTCGCCCACTACGACTATTGGGACGACCAGCTGCGCCCCTCGATTTTGATCGACTGTCCTGCCGATGTGCTGATATATGGCATGGGCGAGAAAAGCATACTCAAAATCGCTGCCATCACAAACGAGACGGGAGGCACGCTGCCACTTAACCAGTTGTGCCAACTGCCGCAAATAGCCTACAAGACCAATACCCCACCACCGCATGGTATCACCCTACACAGCTACGAAGCATGCACACAATCCAAACGCTTGCACGCCGAGAACTTCCACCTTATAGAACGCGAAAGCAACAAGATAATAGCTCAAACGCTAACGCAGCAATACGGCAACCAATATGTAGTTGTCAACCCTCCTGAACCACCCATGACTACCGACGAGATTGACGCTTCGTTCGACCTTCCTTACATGCGCGCACCTCACCCTAAATATCGCAAACGAGGCGATATCCCTGCCTTCGAGATGATCAAAAACAGCGTATGTATCCACCGCGGCTGCTTTGGCGGCTGCTCGTTCTGCACCATCTCTGCCCATCAGGGCAAACAAATCGCCTCTCGGTCGGAGCAGTCGATACTAAACGAGCTGAAAGCCATCACCAAAATGGATTATTTCCATGGTGTTATTACCGACCTCGGAGGCCCCTCTGCCAATATGTACGGCATGCACGGCAAGGACCGTAGTCGCTGCGCTAAATGCGCACGGTACAGCTGCATCCAACCCAACCACTGCGACAACCTGCAAAGCGACCACCAGCACATCCTAAACCTCTACCAGCGGGCATCTGCTGTGCCTGGCATCAAGCACATCTATATCGGCAGCGGTATCCGCTGCGACCTCTTCACCGAACAAAACCATGGCTGGGACTACTTCAAGCATGTAGTGCTGCACCATGTGAGCGGTCGCCTTAAGGTAGCACCCGAACACACAGCCCCACATGTACTCAAACTGATGCGCAAACCACCCTTCGACCTATTCCTGAACACAAAAAAACACTTCGATGGCATCTGCCAGTCGGCAGGCTTACGATAC
>JAGHVA010000220.1 GCA_018064565.1 Candidatus Colimorpha onthohippi | reverse complement strand
CTGACCATGGTACTGTAGGTTATCGGGGCACAGCCACCTACGCCTTCGGTACGCCCGACCCAGATATACACGTATTTCCCAATCCCGTCCGCCCTGACTACAGCGGTCCTATTGCCGTCAGAGGTTTTACGCGTGATGCCTTGGTACATATCGTGGACATTGCAGGACATGTAGTATATACCACCAAGGCACAGGGTGGACAAGCCATCTGGAATGGGTTGAGCAGCAGCGGACACCGAGTAAGTAGCGGAACCTATTATGTGTTTGCGTCCGATGCTGACGGTCAAAACCGCAGCGTAGCAAAGATATTGATTGTACGATAACTCAACTAATCCTCGCAGCCAATGCTTTGCTCTACACCAGGTTTCGTCCTACACACCACACCCTACGGTGAAACATCAGTGATAGCCCGCGTATTCACTCGGCAATTAGGCGTTAAGCCTTATATCGTAAAAGGGGTTAGAACCACCAACGGACGGCTTAAGCAGAACCTGCTTCAGCCACTATCCCACCTCGATATGGTAGTGTACGAAAGTCCACATGCCAACATCAATCACATCAAAGAGATGACTCCTGCGGACAACAATCTAAATCCACCAAGTTCAACAACACACACTGAATTAGACGAAATCCGAAAAGCTATACGTTTTTTTGTATGTGAGGCGCTGTATAAAGGGTTACGCGACGAGGAGCCCTCGCCTGCTCTATTTGACTTTGTGTCGCAGACATTAGACGAGATCAACCACCGCACCCAGTCGCTGGCACACCATCCTATCGTATTTCTTATTGGATTAGCCAACCACTTGGGTATATTGCCATTGAACAATTACAGTCAGACTGAGCCCTATTTCAATATCACCGAAGGGAGATTTGAATCTTATAGCACACCTGCTACTCTAATGTCGCAAAGGCTATCATTATTACTACACCATTACATTGATACCGCACTATGCGGACACCAGCCCCCTGTTACATCGGCTGACGAACGTAAAGCTATATTGGATTATCTTATCTCATATCTGCACCACCATATAGCAAGTTTTGGCAGCTTCAAATCTCATGAAGTCCTTCATGCCGTATTACGATAACTGCCCTGACGAATGTACCGCATCTTGATATATCTGTTTGTCTGTATTGTTGTTGGAGCAGCCTGTATGCCCCTTCATGCGCAGACTGCGCCACTCTATTGGGTACTGCTGACCGACAAAAAAGGTGTAACGTTCGACCCCTTCCAATACTTTGACTCCAAAGCCATAACTCGCTACCAACAATGCGGAGCAGATTTATATGACACATCCAACCTCCCATTGCGCACAGACTATATTCAACAAACCACACAGATAGCTCCCGACACCTTAGGCTGTTCACGCTGGCTGAATGCGATTGCACTACATGCCAACAATCAACAAATAGAACAACTAAACGAACTCTCATGCGTCAAAGAGGTTGTCCCTATTACAAACGTTCCAATGCGGATAGCCTTACGGCAACACTCCCCTCAACATACCAGCGACACCGATAGTCTCGACGACAGATTATCCAACCAACTAATCCGCATGCACGGCGAGTTATTCTCATCCAAACATATTGATGGCACTGGAGTGCGAATCGCAGTACTTGATGGTGGATTTCCGCGCGTGAACACGCACCACGCATTCCAACACCTACGCGACAAAAATCGCATTATAGCCACATGGAACTTCCCATGCCACAAAGCCGATGTGTATGGTTGGGACAGCCACGGCACATCGGTGTTGAGCTGCATAACTGGTATTGCCCCTAATGGCAAAATGATGGGATTGGCCACCAACTCCGAATTTTTATTGGCTCGCACAGAGGTAGCCCTCGAACCAGCGCAGGAAGAGGTATGGTGGCAACTGGGCACAGAGTGGGCAGACAAGTATGGCGCCGATATTATCAGCAGCTCGTTGGGCTATGGCAAAGACCGCTATCATCCCGACGACATGAATGGAACATCGCTTGTAGCGCATGCCGCCAATCAGGCCGCAGGCAAAGGCATCTTGGTCTGCTGTTCAGCAGGCAATGAGGGCGATGATGCCAGCTGGCGCACCATCGTTACGCCCAGCGATGCAGATAGCGCACTATGTGTTGCAGGGATAGAAGCGAACTTGCAATACTATCAACACATCAACTTCAGCAGCTATGGCCTAACCACTGGTCAACATCCTAAACCTAACGTAAGTGCCTACGGCTATGCCTTATGCGCTGATGCGCAGAGCGACGAATCTATCAACTACTATTATGGCACCTCGTTTGCATGCCCACTCGTAGCAGGATTTGCAGCCTGCGTCAAACAAATCAGACCCGACCTGACGGGAGTACAACTGCTCAGTGCCATAGAGCAAAGCGCCGACCGATACCCTCAGCATGATTGTGCTATAGGCTACGGCGTTCCGCAAGCATACTATTTTACAGGCGACACCGTTACACATTCAGTTGCATCGACCTATACACCTATCGACGATGACTATATAGCACAACTAAGACAGACTGCCAAGCACGACAACTGCGGGATATTCCGCACCGACCTGTTTTGGCAAACAGGGTCAATGGTTAACAGCAGCACCGATGAAGCCTCATTAAAAGGTTACTCTCCCGACAACCGTATAGGTATCCGCCTGATGAGAGCACTTTGTAAAACATATTGTCTTGGCATAGGCATCGACTATGGCATGAGTAACTACCAGTTGCTCAGCCACCATCTTTACCCTTTTGACATAGCCTTGGGCATCACCGATGAGAATATTGTCCATAAATACTTATACCAAGGAGAACTGGCTTTAGAATTTTTTCAACGCATACGGTTGGTTGCAGGAGGGATGTTAACCCATCGTGGCATCTACTGCGACCTGGGGATCTATGGCAGCTGGGACCACTTTCGATACCACATCACCACGTCGGCAACCGAAATATACACCACCTGTAAACGGATTTACAGCCAACCCAAAATAGGCCATGCCTTTGCGTGGAATTGGGGGATAGCGCTACGCATAGGGTATGATGCCGTAGCAGTGTTTGCCCGTTACCGACTCACCAACATGCCTACCGCCACGGAAGCATCAGAACACATACTGCCACGAATGGAGTTAGGATTACAAGTAGCAATATAATATTGAAAAAATACTAATCATAAAACAACACAATGATGACGTTACAAGAATTTCAGAACGAACTGCGCCAAGGTATCCCTACCATCTTACCGGAGCCACAACCGTACGATACCACTGTAAACCATGCGCCAAAACGCAAAGAGATTTTAACTGCCGAGGAGAAACGTTTAGCTATCCGCAATGCGCTACGCTATTTTGATCCTAAGGACCATGAGATGTTAGCGCCCGAATTTGCCAACGAGTTGGAACGCTACGGTAGGATATATATGTACCGCCTGCGCCCTACCTACCCTATGTATGCCAGGCCGATAGACCAATATCCCGCACGTTGCCGACAGGCTGCAGCCATCATGCTTATGATTCAAAACAATCTTGACCCTGCCGTGGCACAGCACCCTCACGAACTAATTACCTATGGCGGCAACGGAGCTGTGTTTCAAAATTGGGCACAATACCGTCTCACCACGAAATACCTCAGCGAGATGACCGAAGAGCAAACCCTCGCCATGTATAGCGGTCATCCCATGGGGCTGTTCCCATCGCACAAAGAGGCTCCGCGCGTGGTGGTAACCAACGGCATGATGATACCTAACTATAGCAAACCCGACGACTGGGAACGATACAACGCATTGGGCGTAACCCAATATGGACAGATGACTGCAGGCAGTTATATGTATATCGGACCACAAGGCATTGTGCATGGCACCACCATTACCGTACTGAACGCTGCACGCAAGATTGGTGCCACCACAGCAGAACAACGTGGGTCGCTGCTGTTTATCACCGCAGGACTGGGCGGCATGAGCGGAGCACAGCCCAAAGCTGGAAATATAGCAGGTGTAGTGTCCATTACCGCTGAAATCAACCCTGCTGCCACACAGAAACGCTTTGAGCAAGGATGGGTAGATGAAGTTCACGCCACCCTTGACACACTCTTTGCCCAAGTGCAAGCATGCCGCCAAAAACATCAGTCGCGTAGTTTTGCCTATCAGGGCAACGTGGTGGACTTATGGGAATATTGTGCCTCAAACGGTATCCATGTAGATTTAGGTAGCGACCAGACATCGCTCCACAACCCATGGGCAGGCGGTTATTATCCCGTTGGTGTAACCTTCGAGGAAAGCAAGCGGATGATGGCAGACAACCCCGAATGTTTCAAAGAAAAGGTACAGGAGAGTTTGCGCCGTCATGTGGCAGCCATCAACCAACTGACTGCTACAGGGATGTATTTCTTTGACTACGGCAATGCCTTTCTGCTGGAAAGCAGCCGCGCTGGTGCCGACATCTGGAATGCCGACCACACAGCATTCCGTTACCCCTCGTACGTACAAGACATCATGGGACCAATGTGCTTTGACTATGGCTTTGGTCCATTCCGATGGGTTTGCACCAGTGGGAAACCAGAAGATCTTGCCAAGAGCGATGAGATAGCCATGAGCGTACTTAACGAGATAGCCGAACACTCACCACAAGAGATACAACAGCAGATGCGCGATAATATCCAATGGATAAAGGGAGCTGGCGAGAACCATCTGGTTGTTGGGTCACAAGCACGCATCCTTTATGCCGACTGCGAAGGACGCACACGCATAGCAGAAGCGTTTAACAAAGCCATTGCAACGGGTGGAATCAGCGCACCGATAGTATTGGGCAGAGACCACCACGATGTAAGTGGGACCGACTCTCCATTCCGCGAGACAAGCAATATCTACGATGGAAGCAACCGATGCGCCGATATGGCTGTACAGAATGTTATAGGCGATTCGTTCCGCGGAGCCACTTGGGTATCCATCCACAATGGTGGCGGTGTAGGCTGGGGCGAAGTTACCAATGGCGGATTCGGCATGGTACTGGACGGTTCAGACGACTGCGACCGACGGCTCAAGTGCATGCTCTATTGGGACGTAAACAACGGCATCAGCCGCCGCAGTTGGGCACGCAACGATGGCGCCATGTTCGCCATCAAACGTGCTATGAATCAGAATCCGAACCTCAAGGTTACAATACCTAATATCGTTGACGATAGCATCATAGACAAGTTGTAACCGTTGCAACAACATTATTACACAATAAAGTCCAAGTATCTTAAAGTTACTTGGACTTTGTTGTTTCAAGACCTTTTTCAGATAAAATACTTCACTCATACCCAAAGCGTTGCTCAACATCACACAACAACGGCATTCTTTTTTTTCATATCATTTACAAAAAACATGTATTTTTGCAAGTGCGTATCGAGAGTTAGATAGCGCATAGAAAAGTGCATTTTCTGTATTGTTCCTTCCAATCGTAAACTTCGACAATTTACTACAGCAAGGGAATAATAAGAGGAGGATGCCCCATTGGATGTATTGTATTCAAATGCAATAATCCTAAGTGGGTCCGCAGCCGCTCTTGTTTTATTGCTGAAGGGGAGTCGAAGCCCAACGATTGGATAGAACAAGAGCAACAAGGTTCGGCTCCACTTTTTTTATCCCAATTTTTCTTTAGGAGCTCGACCACACGTTTCCCGAAAGCGATGTGTAGGCAGGATCATGCGTAGCCGCAAACCGCCTGGAGCAACGAGCCACGAAACATGCTGAGGCGACGAACCGCAAAACGGTTTGTAACCACAACCATGCGAACCGCGAAAACACTGTGCAAAACGGCCAGAAAAAGCACCGACAAGCACCCTCCATCGCCCATTAGTATAAAATGGTACGCAATGGTACATAATGGGATGAAATGGAACACCACCGAACGCAAAATAGGGTGTACTTTTGCAGCCGAAAAAGGTAGAAGAATCAAAAAGTCAAACAAATCAATCTATGAAGAAAACACTTACTCTTTTTTTCGGAGCCACCCTATCACTGATTGCGGCATCCTGCTTGAGCCCAGATGATCAATACCAAAAAGGGAAAGATGCACAGTCTTACGAGGAGTCAGCTAAATGGTATAAAAAAGCCGCAGAAAGCGGTCACGTTGACGCTCAATACGAATTGGCTGAATGCTATTAATTGAATATCATTTAACTAAACCATAATCAAAAAAAAAAAAAAATACGCTCATGAAACAGAAGATTACCCTATTATTGCTAATTGCCGCAATTACAATGTCGTTACACGCTGAGACGAAAGACAAATATGCGAACGTAAACGAAAGTGCCACGTCTATCGCTGCTACGCCAAACTGGATTATTGGCACTTGGACAGCGACTGATCATTTCACTTATATGGGACAGCACTACACAATCAAGGCAAAAGTAACTATTACCCAGACCACCATCACCATGATGAGTAACTCTGGCGAGGGCTACGAACTAGTTTATAAAGGATCCTACACTATCGAGAATGGTAGAATCGTTTACAACCGTCACAATGGTTCGTCAGATGTCATCCCGCTCGACACAAAAAACAAACGACTCGTATTTGACGACGGACGTACCTCAGGCAAGAAAATCTATTATGAAATATTACTGTCCGCTAAACATTGAATCACAAAAAAACAAGAATGGGCTGATTCCATTTTGTGGAGTCAGCCCAAATTGTTACCTTTGTTTCTGCTATAAAAC
>JAGHVA010000073.1 GCA_018064565.1 Candidatus Colimorpha onthohippi | reverse complement strand
GGTGGTGGTGGCATGGCACGCTGCCGAGCAGCGAGCAACAGAACCGGATGGGGGTAGCGGGGTGTGGTGCATGCTGGGATGTGTGAACCTGTGTGCTGCTGTTATAACGAGTAAGAGGCGCCCTCTTTGCCGTCTTTGACGGTGATGCCCAGCGCAGACAACTTGTCGCGGATCAGGTCGCTGGTGGTCCAGTCCTTGTTGGCTTTTGCTGTGGAACGAATATCAAGAATAATCTGCATCAAGCCGTCAATCACGTTGCTATTGTCGATCGAGGTCTCGTCGCGCAGACCCAATATCTGGAATGCGAAGATATTCATAATATCGTTGAGTTCGTTGATGTCGTCGCTGGTCAGCGTGGCTTTGCGGTCGGCTACACTATTGACAACCTTTGCCACTTCAAAAAGGTGGGAGATTAGGATTGGAGTGTTGAGGTCGTCGTTGATAGCATCGTAGCATTTTTGGCGCAATCCGCTTATATCGACAGACGATTGCTGACTGGGTGCGAGTTTGGATATCAGTTTGGAGGCTTGCATCAGGCGGGTGTAGCCTTTTTCGGCGGCTATAAGAGCCTCGTTGCTGAAGTCAACGGTGCCACGGTAGTGGGCCTGCAGGATAAAGAACCTGATGGTCATAGGAGAATAAGCTTGTAGAAGCATCTCGTTGCCGTCTTTGTCTTTATGGCTGCCGTTAAAGAACTCGTCGAGGGTGATGAAATTGCCCAACGATTTGCCCATTTTCTGTCCGCCGATGGTAATCATGTTGCAGTGCATCCAATAGCGGCATGGACCGTGGCCAGTAATGGCTGTTTGCTGTGCAATCTCGCTCTCGTGGTGTGGAAATACTAAATCCAATCCGCCACCATGAATATCGAATGTCTCGCCGAGATATTTGGTACCCATAGCAGTACATTCGGTATGCCAACCGGGGAACCCCACGCTCCAGGGCGAGTTCCATCGCATGATGTGTTCGGGTGCCGCTTTTTTCCATAGAGCGAAGTCGGCGGTGTTGCGCTTCTCTTCCTGTCCGTCCAGTTGACGAGTGGTGCTGAGCATCTCCTCGATGACACGTCCGCTCAACTTGCCATAGCATTTGAACTGCTGATGAAACTTCTGGACATCGAAATAGACGCTGCCGTCTGACACGTATGCGAACCCTGCATCCAGAATTTTTTGGACCAATTCAATCTGTTCGATGATGTGTCCGGAGGCATGCGGCTCGATGCTGGGACGCATTACGCCAAGGCGATCCATGGCATCGTGGTATCGGTTGGTATAGAATTGTGCCACCTCCATAGGTTCCAGTTGCTCTAACCGTGCTTTTTTCGCAATCTTATCCTCGCCATCATCGGCATCGTGCTCTAAGTGCCCCACATCGGTGATATTGCGCACATAGCGCACCTTGTAGCCGATATGTTGCAGATAGCGAAACAAGATGTCAAAAGTGATAGCGGGTCTTGCATGCCCCAGATGGGCATCGCCATATACAGTGGGGCCGCATACATACATGCCCACATGACCTTCGTTTATGGGTTTGAATAGCTCTTTGGAGTGTGTTAATGTGTTGTATATCAATAATGGTTGCATGATAGTAGGTTTGTTTTTATGCTTGTTGAAGCAATTGATCTACGATTTTTTTTACGCCAGTGCCTGCTTTTTCTTGAATGATAGTAACGGGGCGGCTAACAGGTACCGCTTTAGGGTCGATGAGGTAGCAGGTTACAGAGCGAGGCACATAATGTATGAGTCCTGCTGCAGGATATACATTCAAGGAGGTGCCGATAACGATGAAGTAGTCGGCATGCTCGCACAGTTCGGAAGCGGGTATGATATTGGGTACATCTTCGCCGAACCAAACGATATGGGGTCGCATCTGTGCGCCGTCGGGTGCTTTGTCGCCCAAGTGGATGTCGCGGTTGCCGATGTCGAATATCATCTTGTCGTTGCGGTCGCTGCGGGCTTGAGTCAGCAACCCATGCAGATGCAACACATGGCTGCTGCCTGCCTGCTCGTGCAGGTTGTCGATGTTTTGGGTGATGATATTCACCTCATACCGTTCTTCGAGCCTGACTAACTGCCGATGACCCTCGTTGGGTTTAGCTTGAAAAAGTTGGCGTCGCCGCTGGTTGTAGAAATCCAAAACCAAAGCGGGGTTGCGCAGGTAGGCTTCGTGTGTAGCCACATCTTCCACTCGGTAGTGTTCCCACAAGCCGTCGCTGTCGCGGAAGGTGCTGATTCCACTTTCTGCGCTGATGCCAGCGCCCGTAAGGACAACGATTTGTTTTTTATCCATGATGTTATTCTCCGATGATTGTCATAGTAGTACGCCGGTTTTGGGATCGTCCCTGTTCGGTGTCGTTGGTTGCGATAGGCTTGCTGTCGCCATAACCCTGATAGGAGAGTCGCGACTCGTCGATGCCGTTCTCGATAAGCCAGTTGTAAACCGACTGTGCGCGCTGCTCGGAGAGCGTCTGATTGGCTTCAGATTTGCCGACATTGTCGGTATGGCCAGCAATCTCTACCTTGATTTGCGGATTTTTCTCTAATATGTCCAAAAGCGTTTTCAACTCCACTTTTGAAGTGGGTAGCAGCTCGTATTGAGCCGTCTCAAAAAAGATATTGCGTAGGGTGATCTGCTCGCCAATCTCGATGGGCGACAGCGGTACTTGAAGCGGTTCAAGCGTGATGCCTTTGTCGGCATGCTTGATGTTGAAATTGGCAGAATAAAAAAGGTAGCCTTTGGCAGTAACGTGCATGGCATAGGTTACGCCAGCGGGGAGCGTGACGGTAAAGGCGCCGTTGGTGCCATCGCTGGTGATGCCTGCCGCTACCTCGCCCGACTCCACATTGATGATGCTGATGGTGGCGGACAGTTTTTGACCCGTCTTCTTGTTGAATAC
>JAGHVA010000076.1 GCA_018064565.1 Candidatus Colimorpha onthohippi | reverse complement strand
CTCTTGGTCTCCTTGGTGGATGCGTTGAGCCAACGCAACCTCCTCCTCAGGTGTCAACAACTCCTCCCCACAGATATCTTGAAGATATTTGTCGAGTGATTTGATGTCGCGGTTTGTGATAGAATTTGTGATTTTCAGCTGTCTCATACTCCAATAGTCTTATTGCTCTTTTTTTTTAATTGCACATTAACGGCAGAATATCAAAAAAGTTATGCGATAATTACGTTTTTTTTGTAGAGATATTCACATTTTGTTGATTACTTTTATTAGGTCATTTTTATGACATTTTTGAAACGATTGGCTTAATAGCCTACATTTTGCTATAGACTATTCATATTTTTTTTGTACTTTTGTAAATTGGTTTGTTCGTTTTGCTTTTATGTAATCGTTTGACTGCGACTGCGGAAGCAAGGCGGAATTGAGAGTAATGAGCGTTTTTTTTTGTTTGAGGTCTGATTTTAGGTGGTGGCTGTTTGGCTGATGGCAGATAGGCTTTAGGTAGCGTTGGAGTGCGTGGTGATAGTGTATGATTAAGAAAAAAATAATGCATAACAATAGCAAGCGTTAAGATATGTTTGAAAATTTAAGTAGTAAAATTGAGAAAGCCTTGCATACGCTGCGGGGCAAAGGGTCTATAACCGATATCAATATTGCGGAGACAGTTAAAGAAGTCCGCAAGGCGCTTGTGGATGCTGACGTGAGTTATCCGATAGCCAAGTCGTTTACCGACCGAGTTAAGCAGGAGGCTTTAGGCCGCAATGTGATACAGAGCATAGAACCCGGGCAGCTGATGGTGAAGATAGTGCATGAGGAGTTGACGAAACTGATGGGTGGCGAGGTCGAGGAAATCAACATCAAAGGCAATCCCGCTGTGATACTGATTGCTGGTCTGCAGGGGTCGGGCAAGACCACATTCTCCGCCAAGTTGGCTTATTACCTGAAAAACAAAAAAGCCAAGAATGTGATGTTGGTGGCGGGCGATGTGTACCGTCCGGCTGCTATCAGTCAGTTGCAGACACTTGGTGAGCAGATTGGCGTACCGGTGTTTACGATAGCCGACAGCAAAGATCCCGTTCGGATAGCTCAGAGTGCGGTGCAGGAGGCGAAGGCGAAAAACTATGGCGTAGTGATAGTTGATACCGCAGGTCGGTTGGCGGTTGACGAGGAGATGATGAGCGAGATAGCAGCCTTGAAACAGTCGTTGAATCCGCAGGAGACACTTTTTGTAGTAGATTCGATGACGGGTCAGGATGCCGTAAATACAGCCAAGGCATTTAATGAGAAGATAGACTACGATGGGGTGGTGCTGACCAAGTTGGACGGCGATACTCGAGGCGGAGCCGCCTTGACTATCCGTTATACGGTAGAGAAGCCTATCAAATTTGTAGGTATCGGAGAGAAGATGGATGCGTTGGATTTGTTTCATCCAGACCGTATGGCAAGCCGAATACTGGGCATGGGTGATGTGGTTTCGTTGGTGGAGCGCGCACAAGAGCAGTATGACGAGGAGGAAGCACGCAAAATACAGAAGCGCATCATAAAAAATGAATATAACTTTGAGGACTTTTTGGGTCAGTTGGCTCAGCTGAAGCGCATGGGTAACATGAAAGATCTGCTTGGGATGATTCCTGGCATGAGCAAACTGACTAAAGACATAGAGATAGGCGACGATGCGTTTGTGCCGATTGAGTCCATCATAGGGTCGATGACCCCTTACGAGCGTCAACATCCCAGCTGTCTGAATCCCAGCAGAAAACAGCGGATTGCAATGGGCAGCGGTAGAACAATACAGGAGGTAAATCGTTTTTTGAAGCAGTTTGACGACACTCGCAAGATGATGAAGATGGTATCAACCAAAGGAGGTAAGATGCCACAGATGATGCGTCGTAAAAGATAAAAAAAAACAAACGATATATGTATCAAATTTTAGATGGCAAAGCTACCGCTCTCCATATCAAGGAGCAGTTGGCAAACGAGGTTCGGCATTATACTGCGCAAGGGTTGAGAGCGCCTCATTTGGCAGCCATTTTAGTGGGCGATGATGGCGCAAGTCAGACCTACGTTGCCAATAAAGAAAAATCCGCTCATGAGGTGGGTTATACCTCGTCGGTGTCCCGTTATGCAGCGGAAACCACCGAGGATGAGTCGATGAAGACGATAGAAATTTTGAACAACGACGACGACGTGGATGGGTTTATCGGGCAGTTGCCAGTGCCTGACCATATC
>JAGHVA010000222.1 GCA_018064565.1 Candidatus Colimorpha onthohippi | reverse complement strand
CCCCATAACACTGCTCAAACTGTCGATACGGTACTGCAACGTGCGAGCCCAGCTACTACAAGCCTCATGCGACACCATAACACTGCTCAAGCTGTCGATACGGTACTGCAACGTGCGAGCCCAACTACTACAAGCCTCTTGCGCCTCCATAGCAGTGCTCAGGCTGTCGATACGGTACTGCAACGTGCGGATCAGCCTACGGACATCCTGCGCTCCCATGACCCTACCCAGGCTGTCGATACGCGTCTGCGACAATAGAGCCAATGTCCTGACCTCCTCCAACAGATGGTAAGTAACAGCATCTTGCGAGTCGGTAGGATCCTGCAAGCCTTTCAGTTGCTTATTGCCCGCATCATTGCCCAATAATGTTACAGCCGAAAGGTTCTGACTTTCGGAAGAGATAAAGCCGACATCGTTGGTAAAAGCACTGAGGGCTGTAGGGACAGCAATAGAGGAAGGCAGCGAATCGCGTGTGATGTATCCCATGTCGTTGACAAAAGCGCTAACATGGGTAGGTACGACCGTGACAGGCGGAAGAGAGTCGCGCGTGAGATAGCCCGCATCGTTGATAAACGAACTAATCCGCGTAGGCACCGTGGGGATGGTTGGACGGTTGGACAGCTGCGTGTAAGACCCTGTGAAGATGACATTGCCAATCTTGAGAGCCATGGCTGTATCGGCCATGATACTGCTTAACGCATACGGCACACTGACAAACTGCACCGTAGTGGTAAGCGGTGTGGTGATGCCGTGCAGGTAGATCTCGCTACGCAGGTAGTAGGCATACTGATTCCACTTGATGTCAGCGAATGAGCCTAACAAGTTGCGTCCCTTGCCTATCAGAAGCGTTATCAGGCTGTTGCTATTGGTACTTGCATAGTGTTCCTCCGAATAGACTACCGCACCAGCCACAGAATTCTGCAAGATATTGAGGCGAACCAACACCGAGGTGTTGGGCAAAAGATTGCCCTGCATATCGCGCACCACACTCTGGTAGGTAACCGCTTGCGGCGCCTGGGCGCACAGATGCGATACCCACCCAGCCCAAAAGAATAAAATCAAAACACAAAAGAGTCTCTTCATAATATCTATATTTGTAATATTGCAAAACTTAAAACGGTGCGATTATCTCAATCCAAAAAATATACGCACCAAAAATCTTGCAAAGATACAAAAAAAATGTTACAAGGGACTAATGGAGCTAATTGGACAAGAAAATCGAATGGTCAAGAAATCGAAAAACCGAGGGATCAAAAAATCGAAAAATCGAGGAATCGAGAAATCGAAAAATCGAAAAATCGAAAAATCGAGAAATCGAAAAATCAAAAAATCGAAAAATCGAAAAATCGAATGGCTGTGTGGTTCAAGCCTTGCAAATAGTTGCTATCTAAGTTTCCATAGTGGTGGATAAAAGAGTACGAGCACTGTGATACACTCCAACCTGCCCAGCAACATAGCTGCTATGCAGATCCACTTGCTGACATCGGCAAAGGCGGCATAATTGCCAAAGCCGCCACTTACGCCCAATCCTGGTCCATAGCCCGTGATGCAACCCACCATGGCACCAATGGCTTCGGTGCCCGTCTCGCCTGACAGTATAAGACAGAAGACACCTATGATGATGACCAACGCATAAACAAAAAAGAGTACCATGACGTTGTTGATGATGGGATGTGCCACAGGACGACCATTGAGGCGCACGGGATTGACTGCCGATGGATGCAGCCTATTTTTCAATATGGTGCGCACGTTACGAACCAATATCATGACACGCATCACCTTGATTCCACCCGATGTTGAGCCTGCCATACCGCCACAAAGCGACAAGATGACAAACAGAAACGACACCGGCATCCACCATTGAGATGTATCAGCCACCATAGTGCCCGTGGTTGAGATAACGCTGGCAGACTGAACCACCGACAGCCGCACAGAATCGGACCAGCCATACCCCATCCTGGTATGCAGGGCTACACTTGCCAATACTGCCATGATAAAAAACAAGAGCAGATAGACCCGAACCTGCTCGTAGCGGCCTGCTATCTTGTTCCATCTAAACGAAATGAGAAGATATAGCATGGTAAAGTTGACACCGCTAAGCAACATAGCAAGCGCCGTAATATACTGCTGCGCAGCTGTAAGCGAAGCAATACCATCGTTGTAGATGGAGAATCCGCCCGACGAGATGTTGGAGAAGGTAAGGTTGACGGCATCCCATAAAGGCAGCCCCGTCTTGCTATATAGCCACACAAAAATAGCCGACAGCAGGACATATACTACCAGCATACGCCTTACGGTCATGCCTGTAGTACCCACCAAGCTAACCGATGGGTCTTGGATAGAGGTCTCGGCGGTGTAGAGACTGAACTTGTTGATACCCAATGTAGGTGCTATAGCCAACACCAACAGAATGATACCAAAACCACCTATCCACTGCGACATACTCCGCCACAGTAAGATGGAAGAAGGCAGATGCTGCACCTCCTCAAAGATAGTGGCACCCGAAGAGGTAAAGCCAGACAATGTCTCAAAATAAGCATTGGTAAAGGTGCGAACCGCACCCGTAGCCAAGAATGGGAGCGACCCAAACAATGCCAAAACCAGCCACAAAACGACTACAAAGACAAACGACAGCCTCCTATCGCTCAAGACCTTAAAGTCTGAGCACGAGATCCACATATATAGTCCGACTGCCAACGTAAACAGACCAGAAACAAGTATGCCGTTTGCAGAATGGTCGACAAAATGGATAGCAGGTATCAAACACAAAAGCATAAGCACACCCTCTGCCATGAGGAATATGCCCAAGAGACGTACCAGTGCTTTGATATTGCTCGATACTTTGCAGTAGGCAGATTGTCGCCTCGACGTAGTAAAAGCTATATTGGCACCATGCTGAGCGTTGTGCAGCTGAGACTTGGGGTCTGCTATCGGCTTGTCAAAAGCACTTACCATCATACTTGCTACAATTATTATTTTTTGCGCCAATAGGCGGGACTAAATATTGCCAACAATGCAAAAATCTCGATTCGTCCCGCCACCATAAGCACCATGAGCGTATATTTAGAAAGTGTGGGCAAAGCCAGATAGCTTGCGCTGACTCCTAATAAGCCATCTACGGGCACAGGACCCAAATTGCACATATTGGCTGCTGCTAACGTAACCGACGTAGGAATATCACAACCGCTCAACGTGAGCAAGAAGGCCCCGCCCAACACGAAGGCAAGGTATGTAAATACAAATGCGAAGACCTTGTTGTTGTACTCATCGGTCAACACCATGCCATCCACCTTTACGTTAAATACGGCATGAGGATAGACAATGCGCGTAAAGTAGTTGCGGATGTAACGGGTAAGTACCAGAATACGCTTGACCTTAACCCCACCACCCGTAGCGCCCGACGAAGCACCTACAAACAATAAGAAAAAGGTTATGACCGACACGCCAAAAGTCCAATGTGCAGGACTATAGGCATAAAAGCCACACGTTGAGATAGTTGAGGCTATATGAAAAAGGCTAAACCCTACTGCTGAACGCCAATCGTTGTGAGCGAGTAACAACGCTATAACAGATAGTGCCACAGCAACAAAATAGACCACCACATACGCCCGAAACTCGTCCAGACGATGCAACCGACGCCATTTGAATGTAACCACATTGTAGATGACGGCAAGATTGACACCACTCATAAACATAAACAAGGTGATTACTATCAAAGTAGCGTTACCTAACCCTGCCAACCCGACAGACGAGGTCATAAAGCCTCCCGTGGAGGTGGTGCTGAGAGCCAGACACACCGAATCGATGGGGTTATTGCCCAACAGCAACAAAATGAATACTAATGCAAGCGACACCGAAACATAAACGATGGCCATCCTGCCCACACTACCCGACAACTTTGGATACAGACGGCGCTGTTGAGTGCCTGAGAACTCGGCATCGTACAGATACCAGGTGCCATGCGAAATTCGGCGCATCAGTGCCACCATAAGCAACACCAAACCAAGTCCACCAACCCATTGCGTCAGCGACCGCCACACCAAAACACTGATTGGCAGGCATGCAGGATCGTCAAATATCGTTGAACCTGTGGTTGTAAAACCACTGAACGACTCAAACAAAGCATCCACCCACCGATGAGCCTGTCCTGTAAGCATAAACGGCAAACAACCCATGACTGGCACCACAATCCACGCAAGCGAAGTAACCCAGAAACTATCACGTTCTGAAAGTTGATAGCGGACATGACGCCCTGCTGCCATCCGCAACGATAGTGCAACAATCAATACCACTAAAGCAGCAATACCAAACCCAGCCACAGCCCCATCGCCGACAAACCACGACAACACGCCGCACCCTATCATCACTACTGCCTCGACTATCAGCAGAAGACTAAGCAACTGAAAAACACAGCGATAGTTCACTATTACAACCTTTTAACCAATAAAGCAAAGCATCACTTGAACAGCTTTGCAACCTCATCGGCAACCTTAGGAAGGGTAAATACCACCACTCGGTCGCCTTCGATGATTTGCGTATCGCGCGTAGGGACAATCGTCTCACGCCCTCGGATAATACCACCCACATTAGCCCCTTGCGGCAATCCCAATTCGCCCAACATATTGCGCGTAGCAGCCGAGCGACGAGCCACCTCAAACTCAATCACCTCGGCATTGGTACCCGTAAGCCATTTGCTACGAACCGCATCGCCATCTACAATCAGCCGGGCAATATAAGAAGCCGTAATTAGTTTTTTATTGATAATCGTATCAATACCAATATCTTGAGACAGATTGATAAAACCAGTATTCTCGACCAAAGCGATGGTGCGCTTAACACCTAACCGGCGAGCATGCAGGCAGGTAAGCACATTAGTCTCAGACGAATTGGTTACTGCCACAAAAGCATCTGCCGATGCCAGACCCTCGTTCTTCATAAGCTCCATATCCGTAGCATCGCCATGCAACACCAACGTATGATTGAGGGCTGCGCTCAACTCCTCGCAACGCCTACGATTCTCATCAATCAACGTCACCTTCAGTTTGTCCTCAAGTGTCTGTGCTGCCAAACGGCCAATTCTACCACCACCCGCAATCATCAGATTACGGATAGTATAATCATGTTTGCCTGCCACCTGCTTCACGATATCCATCTGGTTGGGACGGCTAATCAGGTAAGCCAAGTCGCCCTGCTCAAATACAAATTCGGCATGAGGGATGATAGTGATACCGTTGCGCAACACCGCCGCAATCCTTACCTGAAGGGTCTTGTACGTCTGCGTCAACGCACGGACGCTCCGGTTGATAACGGGAGAGTCCGCCTCAAGGCGGATAAGATACATAGTAAGCAGCCCTTCCGAGAAATCGAAGAAATCGGTTGCCACCGTGTAGTTCAGCAGATTCGTAATCTCTTTGGCTGCTATACGTTCTGGACAGACCAAGTCATCAACACCCAATTCCTTAAACATCTCCCTATTGCGAGAAGTAAGCAACTCGGAGTTAGAGATACGAGCAACCGTTCGTTTGGCCTTCAGTTTTTTTGC
>JAGHVA010000237.1 GCA_018064565.1 Candidatus Colimorpha onthohippi | reverse complement strand
CAAATATAGTTATGAATATTCTACTTTTAGGATCGGGTGGGCGAGAGCACGCTATGGCATACAAGTTGTCGCAGAGTGAGTTGTGCGACCAGTTGTATATTGCTCCTGGCAATGGTGGTACCAACGAGTGTGGGGTGAATGTAAATTTGAAAGTATCAGATTTTGCAGGCATTGCTGATTTTGCGTTGAGTCATAACGTCAAATTGCTGGTGGTGGGGCCAGAGGCTCCATTAGTAGGTGGTATAGCCGATTATTTTGCATCGCGTGCTGATTTGTGTGAGATTGCTGTGATTGGTCCATCAAAAGATGGTGCCATGTTAGAAGGTAGCAAAGATTATGCGAAAGCGTTCATGCTTGAGAACAAAATCCCAACGGCTCGCTATCGTACTTTTTCGGCTGGTGAGTTGGATGAGGCCTACCTCTTTTTGGATTCACTCCAATCTCCGTATGTTCTAAAAGCAGATGGCTTGGCTGCTGGCAAAGGTGTGTTGATTTTGGATGATGTAGATGATGCCAAGCGCGAACTGCGGGCCATGCTTTTGGATGCCAAGTTTGGCGACGCCTCGGCAAAAGTGGTTATTGAGGAGTATTTGTCGGGCATAGAGATGTCCGCCTTTGTGCTTACCGATGGTCACTCTTATGTGATGTTGCCAGAGGCTAAAGACTACAAGCGCATAGGTGAGGGCGATACAGGGTTGAATACTGGTGGAATGGGGTCAGTTAGCCCAGTCTGTTTTGCCGACGATGTCTTTATGGAGAAAGTACGGACGCGTATAGTCAAACCTACTATCCAAGGTCTCCGTCATCGTAAAATCAAATATTGTGGCTTTATCTTTATTGGTCTAATGGCGGTCAAAAATGCGGTGGACGGCAGTTTGGATCCTTATGTGATTGAATATAATGTACGCATGGGTGATCCAGAAAGCGAGAGTGTGTTTCCGAGGATAAAGAGTGATTTGGTAAGTTTGTTATGTCATGCTGCCGAGGGTACACTCGATAGGGGGTCATTGATTATTGATTCGCGTACTGCAGCATGTGTGATGATGGTTGCCAGTGGTTATCCTGAATCTTATCGCAAAGGTGATGTTATCAGTATGGCAAATGCTCGCCAAGGTGGTCTGATATTCCATGCTGGCACAGCACTCTCCAAAGAAGGCAACTTGGTAACGGCAGGTGGTCGTGTTATGTGCGTTACTGCTTTGGACAATTCTTTGCCCGAAGCTTTGAACAAGGCCTACCAGATGGTTGACAAAATTTCATGGGATGGCAAATATCAGCGGCGCGACATAGGTCAGGATTTGCTTCGCATGCAATTGGATAAATAGAAACGACTGTTTAGAAAAAACAAACGGCAAGGTTACTTGAGTCAAGCAGCCTTGCCGTTATTAGTATCCTATATTTTTGTTACGCATTGTCCCGACCAGCACGTATGGCGGCGATGTTGGTATCCACTACCTCTTGCCCTTTACGAACAAAGATGTTGTGGATGGCTTTTTCCAACTCGTTGAATTCTATTTCAAGATGTTGAGCAGCTGCTCCGAGCAGCACCATGTTGCCGCGAGCATTGATGCTTTTGGCTATCTGGTTGGCATTGATGCTCACGCAACGAGGCAATTTGGCTATCTCTGATTGGATAACCGATGGGTCTGGGTAGTGCTTGATATTGATAAAGGGTTCGCTATTTGTGATAACGATGCCATCGGATGCCAAAAATGGCAAATAACGAAGAGCCTCCATGGGTTCGGAGCTGAGGATAATGTCGGCTTTCCCTTGAGGTATGACATCGGCATGGATGGGTTTGCTGCTGATGCGCAGGTGTGAGAATACACTACCACCTCGTTGTGACATACCGTGGATTTCGCTTTGCTTGACATTGAGCCCTATATTGAGTGCTGCGTCGCTGATGATTTTGGCTACAGAGACAATCCCATCACCGCCAACGCCACATAATATGATATCTTTTTTCATAGGTTTTTCAAATTAGTTTGGTGTATGTTGGCATTATTTTATTTGCCCAGATGTTTTTTCAATTCTACCAAGCAGGTGCGCTGTGGAATGATTACACTAACACCATTGTAGGCTATTTCTTGGCGTAATATCCTCACGAACTCTTCATGGTCTTTCTTGAGTGGTTCGATAGTATGGATATGTTCTGGTTCAACACCCAGTCCGATGCAGATATTGCGGATCTTTTGGTTAGCACTGGAGTGTTGTCCTCCTGTCATGGCTGTAATGTTGTTGTCAAGAATCAAGACGACCACGTTGGCTTGCTCGTTGACGCAGTCCAGCAGTCCGGTCATCCCGCTATGTCCGAATGTGCCGTCACCGATAACTGCCAATGCAGGGAATATTCCACTCTCGGACGCTCCTTTTGCCATAGTGATGGACGCTCCCATACATACGGTTGTGTTAATGGCACCCATATTGTATCCTAATGTGTAACATCCAATATCTCCAAATACGCGTCCGTGTTCGTAGTCTTTCATTACCTCAACTATCGCAGCATAGCTGTCGGCATGCGGGCACCCCTGGCATAAGGCGGGTGGACGGTTGACCACCACTTCTGGTACTTCTGGTCCTTGGGCTAATGGCATGCCTAATGCTTGTGCCACTTTTTCGGCATTGAGTTCTCCATCGCGGCGGATGGTTTCGTCAAGGCGTCCATGGATGGTTTTGCCTTTGTTGAGTGCACCCTTGACAAGTTCCTCTACAAAAGGCTGACCATCTTCGAGTACAAGAATTTCATCACATTGGTCGTACAACTTGCTTAATAGCGTAGTAGGCAATGGGTATTGGGTGATTTTGACTACAGGATAAGGGCATTTGCCGTCAGGATAGTTTTCAAGCAGGTAGTTATAGGCAATGCCTGTAGTGATAATACCACGGCTATGGTCGGGACCATCAATGTATTGGTTGTTGCCGCTGGTCTCGCTGCTTGCAACAAATTTAGGCTGCTTGTCAATGAGTTCGCGATAAAGGCGTTTGGCATTGACGGGGAGTAGAACAAAACTTTTGGGGTCGGATGGGTAGGAGATAGGGTTTTGCTCTCGGCGGGGGCGGCGCTCCACGCCAGCGCGGCTATGGGCGAGTCGGGTAGGTATGCGCATGAGAACAGGGGTACCCAACTGTTCGCTGAGTTCGTATCCGAAGAAAACCATGTCGTAGGCTTGCTGCTGGCAGGAGGGCTCAAGCATTGGTATCATAGCCCAGTGGCCGTAGTAGCGGCTGTCCTGTTCATCCTGTGATGAAAACATGCTGGGGTCATCAGCCACTACGATAAGTACTCCCTTGGTACCGATGATGGATGCGTTCATAAAGGGGTCGCCACACACATTCATGCCTACATGTTTCATACATGTCATGGCTCTCCGGCCGCTGTAAGCCACACCGATAGAGGCTTCAAGTGCGGTCTTTTCATTAGCGCACCAATTGGCGCGAATGCCCAATTGCGCAGCCTCGCTGCTTTTCATTATATATTCTGTAATTTGTGTGCTGGGAGTCCCTGGATAACTGTTTATTGCGCTTCCTCCAGCATCAATAAAGGCCTGGGCTATTGCTTCGTCGCCTAACAAAAGTGTTTTGCTCATTGTATTGTGTATATGTTATCTTTTTGTTTATGTTATTTCCATTGAAGGGTTTCCAACAAGTGGTCAATATCTGTTTGGATATAGGATAGCAAGGGAGCGAGTGAGTCGTTGTTTGGTGTTCGGTTCAGGTAAAACGAACCATGTAGGAAGTGGTGGGTGCTGTCTGTAGCAGTAAACTGGTAAGTAGATGCCACGTTTTTCCCGCTGAGTTTATAGGCAGTGGCATATACATGCGATGCGTTATTGATAAGGGTTGTCTCATCGATGCCAGCAGCTATCCCAAAATGAGTCTTCAGCATCTCGTAACTATCGTCCATCTGTTTGCGGAGGTCTTGTTGACTGTTGATGGATTTATAGGTGAGAAAGATAATTCCATCGTATTGTGGGTAGGTTATGTCCAACCAACTCTCGCGGGCGGTGCACCGCTTTACAACAAGCGTAGCGCTGTCGGCAATCTGGAACCGAATGGGTAGTTCGGGATTATCTATCCATTGATAACTATGAGGAGGATAAGTAAGCCGGAGGTACGCTGTGGGCTTTGGTATGGGACGGCTGTTGTGAGTGCATGCCGTCTGTAGTAACGCAAAGAGGATAATAAGTATTATATAGCGAGTGTATCTCATGATACTGGTATGATATAATTTTGCAAAGATACGAATTTAATTTGTAATAGATTTGGTATATGAACGTTTTCGATAAGCCGAGAGCAGAGGGAATGCTTGCATTCACTATGCCGAGGCGAGAAAACGGCGTTGAATAAACGAAC
>JAGHVA010000166.1 GCA_018064565.1 Candidatus Colimorpha onthohippi | reverse complement strand
CAATCATACACTATTCGCTCTCAACGCCATATACGCCGCATCTTGATTGCACCCCTTGTTGCCATCTATCTGCTTGTAGCATTAGTTAACGAGCAGTGGATACAAACCTTTTTGGGCAGTTGCGCAAGTGCCTATTTCACTAAAGAATGGGGTGGCAAAGTTGATATCGCCATGCTACATGTTAACCTTTTGGGCGGTGTAGATTTGTATGGTGTGGAATTGATAGACCCCAAAGGGGATACTATCCTCTCAAGCGGGCGAATCGGAGTTACCTTTTGGGGGAATCCAATCTCCGACGAAGGGCTCTCGGTAGGTCGCGTACTATTACAGGACACCTACTATCACCTGAATATTGATGCCACCACTGGCATCAACCTGAAATACATCATCAGGTATTTTGCCTCTCAATCGTCCGATGATTCCGACGAAAGTCCATCCAAACCTTTTGTAATCAAAGCCAAACAACTGGTGCTGGACAACGTGGAATACAAAATGGATCTTAAAGACCCACTCCACAAACCTTTCCCCGAGCATGGTGTGTGCTACAAGCACATGCACTTCACTCATATTAAAGCCCGCATCAAAGACATCCATGTCATCAAAAACAACATTGCCTGCCGAATTGTCCATTTCGATGCCACTGAGCAAAGCGGCTTTCACATGACCGACCTCTCCTGCGATGTCAAGGTATCGCCAAGTATGATCTCGGCTCGCAACATGGAGTTATCCACCGCATCAGGCACACACCTACTACTTGATGCCATGCTACAATACAACCATTGGATGCACGACTATACCGATAGTGTGTATCACTCGCTGCATATACGCGAGGGAAGCGTGGCAAGCCTACAAGACGCAGCCTATTGGGCTCCTGTGTTATGGGGTGCAGACCAACAAGTAACGCTCTCAGGCGATGCCTATGGACCCATATCCAACCTAACCACTAACCACTTTAGCGTCAATCTGGCGGATTTGGCACAATTTGTTGTAGATGGAAATGTAACTGGTTTGCCCAATATCCGACATACCATTTTTGACGCAACCGTAAGCCAGTTGCAGACATCATACAACGACCTTACCCAAATACACTGCCCTGGCTTTATCCGTTTTCACCTACCTTCCATCTTAGCTCGACTGGGCGAGTTGGACATCACCGCAAGTCTGCACGGCGGTTTCGACCAATGCGAAGCTTCCGCCAATATCAATACCCAACGAGGTGTTGTCCAGGCTTCCGCATCCTCCCATTTTGACAACAACTCTCAACAGTACATCCACCACGCCGAACTGCAATCACCACAGTTTTCAATATCCTCAATCCTACCCAACGACTGGGTAAGTCATAGCGGCCTACAGCTCACCGCTGACGCCACCAGCGCCCCAGGACAGCCCCTCAAAGCCTCCTTGTCTGGGCAATTGTTCAGCACTATATTACGAGGTGTGCCCATACAGCCTACCCTTATCAGCGCAAGTCTGGACAACAATAATATCAGTGCCGAAGCCACATTTACCGACCCTCTGGCAGATGCACATATCAACGCCTCAGTCGCAAAACCCGACAGCAACACGCAAATATCAGTCGATGCAAAAATCAACAACTTAGATCTCCGTGCACTGCATTTTATCACAACGGATCAAAAAACGGCACTCCGCACACGTCTCCGCGCCAATTTCAATGGTCAGAGTATCGAAGACCTACAGGGCAGCCTGTCGTTGAACCGTTCTGATATCACACTTGGCAACTACACCACCACCCTACACAACGCACTTTTAACCATCAACACATACGCCAATATCAAACAGCTGAATTTTGTAAGCGATTGGGCTAACATATCAGCCTACGGCGATTTCAAATATTCCCAGATTCCTCAATTGGCTTCACTTTTCGCCAAACAATACATCCCTCAATATTTCACTTCCGATGTAACACATGAGACATCCGACCTCCCCCAAAAAATCAATATCACTGCCCGATGGGATGGCGATTACACTACGCTTCATTCCATTGGATTGCCACTATCAATAGCTCCACGCAGTTCTTTTCAATTCTCGTACTCCGCTTCTCAACCATTTCATCTGGTGGCCAGGTCTGACTCCATTGCCTACAACCAATTTAGATTTTACGGAATTGGTGCAATTGGTCAACCATCTAACGAAAGTTACCATACACAAGTTCAGATCGACCAAACCCGAACTGGTCCGCTGCTGCTAATGTCTAATCTCAATATCAATATCAACACAGCGCCAACCAACAGCACTATCACACTGCAAAGTGACGACAATGCCAGTTTGAGCAATATCAATATCATATCAACATGGGTTAGCTCACCTCAAAGCAACCATTTCTATATCACGCAAGGTCAGTTTGAGGCACTCAACCAGCAATGGTCTATTTATAGTCCCGAAACCATTATCCAATCCACCTCGCTGTTTCACGTTGGCAACATCAAGATTTTTAACCAAGACCAATGGGCTACGTTTTCCATACACAAAGACCCTGACCATGAGACCTCTGCCAAGATGCAATTCAACGATTTCTCACTATCATGGATAAGCGAGTTCTTCCCCACTGGCGGCTTAATGTTTGAGGGCGATATCGATGGATTTGTTGAGATGTACCAACAAGACCAAACTCCCAATTTCACTGCCAACCTAACAGTGGACAATTGTGTCATCGAAGACTACCTCTTGGGACATCTGTCGCTCAAATCGCAGTGGCAACAGCAATCTAACATGATTCTGTTAGACATATCGTCTCTGACCCAACGGGAGTCGGGTTCGTTCCAACCCATCAGTGCCCATGGAACAATTGACCTCAACCAGCAATCCACCCTTGACATAAATGCCGATTTTGACCAGTTCCCACTCGAGATTATGACTCCGTTTCTATCCTCATTCGCATCGCTGTTCCAAGGTAGCCTTCACGGTCATGTCCATGCTGGTGGAACCATTGCTTCTCCTATGATCCAAGGTCAGGCGGTGGTCTCCAACGGACTGCTGACTATAGCACCCACACAAGTATCATACCAGTTTTCTGACACTTTGACACTCACCAACCACAATATCTCACTACATCAATTCAACATCTACGACCCAGCTGGTAATTGTCTGTCGGTAAGTGGCAATATCTATTACGAGGACTTCACGCACGCCAACCTTAACCTCTCCGCACAAGCCCCAAAACTAATGCTGCTCAATATTCCACAACAGATTGACAAAATCTCTGGTACCCTACTCACCTCTATCCAAGGCCAGCTGTCTGGACCTTCCAATCAACTAAAACTCACTATCGCTGCCCAAACTATGCCTGGCAGCAAACTCTGTATTCCCGTCAACGACCAGCAACAGACTGCCACAAGCAGTTACATCACCTTCGTAGGCGGGCAACAAGCCACTACTACCACCTCTTTTGCCCCATCTTCCATGCCCGTCAATATGCAAATCCAACTAACACTGACCCCCGACATGAAGTTTGAACTTCCAATGGATTTCGGACAGCTATCCGCCAATCTGCAAGCTGCTGGCCAAGGCAACATGGAATTGCGTATGCAGCCCTACTCCCAACCACTGATTACAGGTAACTATGAGCTGACAAGCGGCCAAGTACAATTAGATTTCTTATCATTCCTATCCACCTCATTTACCATCGATGCAGGTAGCTCGCTTCAGATGCCTGGCAATATCAACAATGCCACTTTCAATATTCAAGCCTCGCGCACCACACATGCCAATATGGCATCACTTTTAGGTTCCGAAAGCGCAGCACGATCTGTCAATGTAGAGAATGTCATCATCTTGTCGGGCAATCTACAAAACCCTCATGTAGCATTGGATTTCCGCCTGCCCAACGCTGAGAAAGGGTTGGAGGATGAGATAGCCATGTATATCGACCGAACCGACGAACGCGAGGTGTTTACCCAGTCCATGTCGCTGCTACTCACAGGCCAGTTTGCACCCACTGCATCATCTCAAAACAGCACCTCGCTCGACAATGCGTCAGCAAGCGGATATAACCTTATGGCATCTTCTTTAGGTGCCATGGTCAGCAACGTGGTTAAAGTGGTTGATATCGACTTTGGCTATCAGGCAGCCAACGAACTCACCAATCAACAATTCGATGTTGACATCCGCAAAAACTGGAACCGGTTCTACTTTGAAAGCACTTTGGGCTATGGAGGAGAATCGCGCACATTATCGTCCTCGACCAACAACAACACCTTGGTGGGCGATGTACTTGTCGGCTACAGACTCAACCCCTACCTACACTTCTTTGTATTCAACCGCACCAACACCAACGACTACACTCGGTCCGCCCTGCCCTACAAACAAGGGTTTGGGCTCAAACTGACACGCGAATTTGACGTATTCGGCAAGCGGAAAGCAAAGATAGCGGAAAGCAAAGATCAAAAATAGAAAAAAACATCAAAACCATCGCCCCGTGCGACAGGCGTCAGCCTGCCGCCCTATCAAAAAACATCAAAAATCATCGCCCCCGTGCGACAGGCGTCAGCCTGCCGCCCTATCAAAACCATCAAAACCATAATGACCATT
>JAGHVA010000172.1 GCA_018064565.1 Candidatus Colimorpha onthohippi | reverse complement strand
TCCTTGATTTTTAGCAACTCGGCATCGTTTGATGCCACCAGATCACGCTGCTGCAACACTCTAAGACAATATTGTTGGACTTCGATAAAATCAAGCAACTGGCTCATACAACTATCCACCTGCTCAGATGATTGCAGGGTACTGATTATTGCCATATTATCTTTAATACTCTTGTAACCATTCACATACACCTTCTCAACGACATCACTACCCACTATCTGCTGTTCCAACCGCGCCACAGAGTCGCGCAGAGCGACAATGGCATAATAATGCGACTGCAGCTGCTCAAAATCGTTGAGTTGTTGGTTGTATATCTCAAACTCATCCATATTTGTGAAATGCGGTACAAACGTCTTGGGATCTGGCAATCTAAGATATGCTGTCTTGAGCATAGCGCAACTCCGAGGGCAACTGCGTACAAACTCCCTACCCGACTCCCCCAACTGTTCTAACCGGTAGTAGGATGAGATATACATCTGCTGCACTCTAATAAACTCTGCTAAATTCCTTACAAACTCGTGGCTTTCGCCAAGTCGATTAAATGCAGGAATCTGATTTACCGTGGCATATAATTGCTGATACGATGCCAACATCTCTTTGTAATCTTTGGACAACAAAGCGACAATGGAGTCGTTGTTTTTCAGAATCACCCTTCGCAAGTCGATGGTCTTTATGTAATTGGACTGTATAATCTGAATATCCTTCAACTGCTGAACATAGCGATTGTAACCTTCTACGTTTCGGAAAACGATAGGGGCAGAGGTGTGCGAAAAATTCCGCACATAGGAACGGTACACATCGCCGAATGTATCACCCGCATAGTTTTTCAACTGCGATTGAAACTGATTGATATGGTACGTATAGTTGGTATCGCTCACCACATGTATCAGCATATCGTTCTGCATATCCAAAAACAATTGAAGTTCGCGCAATTGCGCATGTGAATACGACTCGTTTCCAACATCAATCCGGTTATATACAGCCAGATAGGCATAGTAAATATCCTTGCTGTCTCTGAGCAAATCCTTGTCTTTGATTTCTCCGTGCAAACAACGATTGGTAAGTTTTTCGTGCAACATGGCAATGCTGTCCAACAACATCGATGCACTGATGTTACGGTTGCTCTGCCGTTGGACCGACTCCTGATCGGACAAATCTTTCGCATACTGGTCAGAGATGGTTTGCCTGCTATGTTCCAAGTTCAAATACTGCTGACTATAGCGCGAGGCAAGCAACGAAAGCTGATGCATACGTGGAACATAATAATCCAAATCCGTAACCACCCTATTGGTGTCAAGCCAAACCAAGCCATCGTCGCTCTTTGGATAATCCATTGTGAGTGATACCAACATGGTCTGCACCCTTGTACTAAGTTGTGCGCAACGAGAGGCCTTGGATACATAATCAGTATTACTGCTACTGATACGACTGATGAATATGTTGGTGTCTTTAAGATAATTTGACGGAATGCCATAGTCCGAAGCGATGTCAAGCACACTCAACCGGACTGGTTCCTGGTTCTGAGCTACTACAGACACACCTCCAACGAGAAGTAGAAGTAGCAGTAGCAAACCAAAATATTTCATTCGATCTATCATAATAATAAGACAACTATATCAGGAATCTTCACACCCTCCTCTACAACCAGCTGACAACAACATGCCATTCAAAACATTCATTTTTTTCAAAACAGTCCTTATTCGCTATTTTTTACATGTGGTGATCATAACCTCCCTTGAGTAGGTTTGCTCGCCTCGGCAGAAGGAAAGCAAGCTTTCCATCTGCGACAGTCTTGCAGGCAGGCAGGATCGGCTTATCGAAAATACACAAAATTTAATTGCCATACGACGACCCGTCGAAACAGTGCGTACACACTCGTTCTTTGGGAAGTCCGATTGCTTCTATCACCGACTGCAGCGAGTTGAACTTCAGAGTATCAACACCTATATGCTGCCGAATCATCTCAACCATATTGGCATATTCCTGAGTAGTATGATCGCGATATGCTTCTATATTACGGATTTGTCCGCCTTCAAGTTCCTCTATGCAACGACGCGTGATGAGTTCCATATCTGTCTTGGATGCCGAAAAATTCAAAAAACCACAGCCATGCACAAGCGGTGGACAACTGATGCGGATATGCACATGTTTCACACCGCACTCGTAAAGCATCTTGACTTGGTCGCGCAACTGTGTGCCACGAACAATACTATCGTCGCAGAAAACGACATCTTTGCCTTCCAGCATCTTGCGCGATGGGATGAGTTTCATCTTGGCCACCAACGAACGCGCCTCCTGATTGACAGGCATAAAACTGCGAGACCATGTCGGAGTGTATTTCATGATACCCCGTTTGTAAGGGATACCCTTGCCAGCGGCATAACCTAATGCCATGCCTATGCCCGAATCAGGGATAGCTGACACATAATCGGCCTCAACATCATCTACACGTCCCATTGCCTCACCCATCTTATAGCGTACATCCTCGGCATTGATACCCTCGTATTCTGCGCACGGATAGCCATAATAAATCCAGAGAAACGAGCATATCTGCATCTTGTTGTTTGCTTCAAGCATCTGCTCTATACCGTTGGGTGTTACCTTGACAATCTCACCAGGCCCCACAAAACGAATGGTATTGTAGTCTAAATTGATATAGCTGTGAGTCTCGGAAGCTATCGCATAACTGGTTCCTTTGCGTCCTATCACAATGGGTGTGCGTCCGTAATAGTCGCGCGCAGCTATAACCCCTTCTGCAGTGAGGATAAGCATCGAGACACTCCCTCGCACATTGCGGTACTCATTCTGTATTCCATCCACAAAATCACGACCTTGAGTAATTAACAACGCTATCAACTCGGTCGGATTAGTGCATCCTGAGCTCAACTCCGTAAACTGCTGGTTCAACGACAAGCACTTGCGTTCCAACTCATCAAGGTTATTGATTTTACCCACCGTCACAATTGCAAAACGTCCCAGATGAGAGTTGACCATAATAGGCTGTGCGTCGGTGTCGCTGATAACCCCTATACCTGTATTGCCTCGCAACTTAGGCAGTTCATCAGCAAATTTTGTACGGAAATAACTATTGGAGATGTTATGGATAGAACGCTGAAAAACACCATCTTCAACCGTTGCCATTCCCGCTCGTTTGGTTCCAAGATGAGAATGATAGTCGATACCGTAAAAAAGATCGGTTGCGCATGAATTGTTGGATACAACGCCAAAAAAACCACTCATAGTGTAATCGAGATTAAAAAGTTATATTGAGAAAATTATTTTAGGTAGGTTCTACTATTTTTATTCATCAAAGTTCTGCACCAAATTCTGCATAGTAATGGTCTCGTCCGTTACCTGATTCACCCGCTGCGCATCATAGGCACACGACAGCCGGATGTAATTGTCGGTAAACCCCTGCATCACCCCGCCATGATTGTAACTCTCCCACAGTACAGGGCGAGATTCGCCTATATGTTGACTATAGAAAAGATGCTTCTTACGATCTGATATTGCCTGCAACTGGTGCGTACGCAACCTACGCTCCTCCATAGGAACCCGCTCGCCTAAACGCAATGCCATTGTATTGGGGCGCTCTGAATAGGTGAATACATGCAGATAAGAAATCGGAATCTGATCTACAAAACGGCAGGTGATGTCAAACTCAGTCGCACCCTCACCATAAAATCCCGTCATTATATCTGCTGCTATACAAGCATGTGGCATCACCTGCTTGATGCGGTCGAGCTTGCGAGCGTACAGTTCGGTGTCGTAATGTCGGTGCATCAGTTTTAAGACCTTGTCGCTGCCCGCTTGCAACGGGATATGAAAATGAGGCAGAAAGGAGCGCGATGCAGCCACAAAATCAATAATCTCATCTGTTATCAGATTGGGTTCAATGCTGGAGATACGGTAACGGAGAATGCCTTCCACCTGATCCAACTGTCGAAGCAAATCCACAAACTGCTCTCCATGCCGCAAACCGAATGTGCCAGTATTAACACCCGTAAGCACTACCTCACGAGCCCCTTGGCTGGCTATCTGACGAGCCACCGCAACAGTATCCTCTATCGTTGCACTGCGAGAACGGCCTCGTGCAAACGGGATGGCACAATAGGTACAAAAGTAATCACAGCCATCCTGAACTTTGAAAAAGCTACGTGTGCGATCACCGATAGAATAAACTGGAACAAACGTCTCAGGCTGACTATCGTCAACGTATGTTGATGACAAAGGAGTCAACGAATCCAAATCATGTACTCCCCTAAGGCTGTCTATGCCGTACATAGACTTTACAATGCCCAACAAATTGTATTTGTTATTATTGCCAAGCACCACACGCACACCTGGGATAGATGCCACCTGCTGCGCTTGATTTTGTGCAAAACAGCCTACCACAGCCACCAATGCACGGGGATTGAGCCTTATAGCCTGACGAACAATAGTGCGGCATTTTTTTTCTGCCACGGCTGTAACCGTACAGGTATTGACAACATACACATCAGCGGGCTCTCTAAAATCAACAACTTCAAAGCCCTCCGATACAAACTGACGCACTATATGCGAAGTCTCAGCATAATTGAGTTTGCACCCCAGCGTGTGTGCCGCAATCTTCATACTAACTAACAAAAATGCCTATGAGACCTGCTATACTATTTTTCCAACTCTCCGAGACCTTCCCGCAGCACCGACCTAACAGCCTTGAGGCAATCCTCGTCTGGGAAAATCCTAAATTCTGGTTTAGGATCCAAATCAAGATAGTACGACCCATCGATGTCGGTGATTACACCTTTGACGCAGTCGTTTGCCACCAGCGCTCTATTTTTTTTGTTTGCCATAAAGAAGAACTCATTGCCCAAACGGTAATACAGATTGTCTGACGGCTCATAGGTGGTTATCTTCTCGCCTTCACGGGTTATAAGCAGCACCTTCTTGTCGCCCACTGGCATCAGATAAGCCATGTCGCGAACCGACATAAACGCCTCTTCTGGACGCAGTATCCGGACTTTGCGGTCGCCCAACTCGCCATGGCTCCACGACTCCACCACCGACAAAACACCTTCCTCATAATGCTCATAGGTTCCATGCTTCACCCCCCCCTGATATTGACCATGTTGCACCAGACGCTGATTGTCGTCATACTCGTACAAGTCGCCCTCCAGACCACCGTCAACATAGCGTGCTGTAATATACCCCTGCTTACCCATACGGCGCCACCAGCGACCATGACGGCGCCCATTCGCCCAATGCGACACCTCAGCCGTATCGCCCGCTTTGCCGTACACCACCTGCTCTCCCTCTTTTACACCCATCTTGTAGGTAGTTGTGTTTACCACCCTGCCATCTTCGGCAAAATATTTCCATGCGCCATCCCGGTTCATCTGGTCATAATAACCTGTAGCCAGAAGATGACCTTTCTCATCGTACGCCTCGTGGTAGCAGCGACGGGTTCCAGGCTCAAAAACATTCTTAATCCGGACAGTCCCATCAGGGTAATAGTGGGTAAACGTGCCTACCTCCACACCATCCTTAAAATCCCCCTCATATATCTTGGATCCGTCCTTGTCAGTCTTGACCCAATGACCTTGCTTACGTCCTTGACGGTCGATGACATTTTGAGCATTCAAAACATACGCTCCCATCAACACAAGCACGAGAAAAAATAGTTGTTTTTTCATTATACGAATAGTTTATTGCAATAAATTTTATTTAACGTCGTTTTTTACAAAATATTGCACCGTTGGTCAATGAATAAAATATATTTTTTATTTGCTGCTCTTACACTATCTTTAACAGGTCTATCACAAGGCATTGTGAATGGCAGAGTAACCAGCACCGATGGCAATCCGATAGAATATGTATCGGTAGGCATTTTAGCGACGGCGCATCCCACTGGCACCACCACCAATGCCGAAGGGGCTTATCAACTAACCATCACTACCTCCGACAGCGTGTTCGTCCGATTTTCTGCGACTGGCTACAATCCTCAACAACATAGGATTGCAGTTCCAGATGGAGGCATTTTGCGCCTTGACGTCGAGTTGATGCCTCATGCCACTCAGTTGCAAGAGGTACAGGTAAACGACGATCGCAGCAGGACTACATCGTTCACGCAGATAGACGCTGCCAAACTTGATAATGTAGTAGGGCCGTCGTCGGGTGTTGAAAGTCTCTTGAAAACGTTGCCTGACGTAGGTTCTAACAACGAGATCAGTTCACAGTATTCGGTGCGCGGCGGTTCGTTTGACGAGAACTTGGTTTATATCAACGGGGTAGAGATATTCAGGCCTATGTTGGTTCGCAGCGGACAGCAGGAAGGTCTGAGTATCATCAATCCTGATATGGTGCACCACATACAATTCTCACCTGGTGGGTTTGACGCCTCTTATGGCGATAGGATGGCATCGGCATTGGACATCACCTACCGCCCGCCTACTCGGTTTCACGCCTCGGCATCTGGATCGTTTTTGGGTGGGTCGGCACATGTAGGAGGCACTGTTGGCAATCGGCTTAGCTATAGCATCGGATATCGGTATCACAGCAACAAATACCTCTTCTCATCGCTCGATACCAAAGGCGCATATACCACCGCCTATAGCGATATCCAATCGGTAATCCGATACCAACTCACCAATACATTGGATATCGAATTGCTTGCCTTGTGGTCGCGCAACAAGTATGGTCTCATACCAGAGTCGCAAACCACCTCATTCGGCACATTCACCGAGAGCATGGAGCTTGACGTATATTTTGACGGACAAGAGGTTGACCAATACAACACGCAGTTGGGAGCCATCACCATGAGCTATCATCCTACCAGCAAATTCCAACTGCAATGGATTACAGCCGCGCAGACCAACAGCGAGCAAGAGCATTATGACATCCAAAGTCAGTACTGGATTTATGAGATTGGATTCAGAGGCGATGCCGAAGTCGAGAAGTTTGACCGCGGCGTAGGCACTTACCTTGAGCATGCACGCAACAACCTGCAAACCACCATATTGTCGAGTGAGTTGCGCGGCTGGCATCAAGCAAAGGCTGGTAGCTGGCAATGGGGAGCAAAGGTCCAGATGGACCTCATCGACGATAAAGTCAGCGAATGGAAATGGGTAGATAGCGCAGGATATACAGTTCCTGCCACGTTCCCTACACCTGGAGACCCCTACAACATGCCCACCGTACCGATATTGCAAAACAGGTGCAAAGCTCACAACGGCTTGCGCACCCTACGCATCCCCATCTACCTACAACGAGACGTATCCTTTACCACCCCAAAAGAGACCGATCTAAAATTCCAGGCAGGCATACGCGGACAATACTATAGCACAACGTTCGACAGCACATCTTATCTTTATGCCAACGCGTCCACCCACGGGCAACAATTCATCTTGTCGCCCCGCATAAACATGAGTATCAAACCCAAATGGGAGCGAGACATGCTGTTTAGGACTGCCGTTGGCGTATATCAGCAACCGCCCATTTACCGAGAGCTCAGGCGCTCCGATGGCAGTTTGACCACCCATATAGATGCGCAACAGTCCTATCAGGTTACCGAG
>JAGHVA010000004.1 GCA_018064565.1 Candidatus Colimorpha onthohippi | reverse complement strand
TAAAGTGGGACATAGTGAGCGTACCGATGCCGTCATCGAGCCAAAACTTTCTGCGCAGTGGTTTATGAAGATGGAAGATGTGGCAAAGAAAGCTTTGAGCGTGGTGGAAGACGATACCATCCAGTTTCACCCTGCCAAATTCAAAAATACCTACCGTCATTGGCTTGAGAATATCAAAGACTGGTGTATCAGCCGTCAGTTGTGGTGGGGGCAACGTATCCCAGCATATTACTTTACTATAGATGGTCGCACCGAGGTGGTGGTAGCGGAGAATGACGATGCAGCATTGCAGAAAGCAAGGCTGCAGTATCCGGACGCTCGGCTTGCGGCAGGCGATTTGCGGCAGGACGAAGATGTGCTTGACACCTGGTTCAGCAGTTGGTTGTGGCCCATTGCATTGTTCGATGGTATCCGTAATCCCGACAACGAAGAGATAAATTATTACTATCCTACCGATACGCTGATTACCGCTCCCGATATTATCTTCTTCTGGGTGGCTCGTATGATTATGGCTGGCGAGGAATATCGCAACGAAATACCTTTCAAACATGTCTATTTTACTGGTATAGTGCGTGATAAGCTGGGACGTAAGATGAGTAAATCGCTTGGCAATAGTCCAGATCCAATCAAGCTGATAGAGCAGTATGGTGCCGATGGTGTGCGAATGGGGATGCTGCTCACTGCCCCAGCGGGCAACGACTTGCCCTTTGATGAGAGTATATGCGAGCAGGGACGCAACTTTGCCAACAAGATTTGGAATGCTTTGCGCCTTGTCAAAGGATGGCAGGTGGATGCTACTGCACCCCAACCAGCAGATTGCGCATTGAGTGTAGAGTGGATGGAGCATCGTATGTTGCAGGTGTTGGCTCAGATAGACCACGACTTCCAGAGTTTCCGACTCAGCGAAGCCTTGATGGCGGCTTATAAGTTGGTGTGGGACAACTTCTGCTCGTGGTATTTAGAGATGATTAAGCCTGCGTTTGGCACTGCTATAGATGGTGCAACCTATGAGTCCACACTGTCTATCTTTGAGCGGCTGATGTGTATGTTGCACCCCTTTATGCCCTTTGTTACAGAGGAAATCTGGCATGCCTTGCGCGATCGTACTGAAGAGGAGAGTATTATGAATCAGCCTTTGCCAGCGGTCAAGCCGTTTAATCAGCAATTGCTTGATGATTGCGCTATGGCGCAAGAGATAATAGCGGGTGTGCGCAATTTGCGTGGCAGCAAAGGCCTTTCGCCCAAGGAGCAGTTGCAGCTGTTTGTGCGCGGGACGGCTCCACAACATTTCTTTGGTCTTATATGCAAGATGGCGAATGTGAGCCAAGTGGAGTGTGTGGCCGACAAGGTAGATGGTGCCCTCAATTTCTTGGTTGGCACCACCGAGTGCTTTGTGCCTATGAGCCAGCATATTGATAAAGAGGCTGAATTGGTCAAGCTGAACGATGAACTCAAATATGCTGAGAATTTCTTGGCGAGTGTGATGAAAAAATTGAACAACGAGAAGTTTGTCAGCGGGGCACCAGAGCATGTGGTAAATCTGGAACGCAAAAAGAAATCAGATGCCGAGAGCAAGATAGCTGCTCTCAAGGCACAAATAGAGGCTATCAAGTAGTTATTGTCAAAAATAATATGCGCATATTATACTCCATCGGAATTGCTCTGTATAGTTTAGGAGTGTGTGTGGCGGCTTTATTCAATACGAAAGCGCGCCAGATGCGTGCGGGTTGGCGCAAGTCGGTGCAGCTTATACGCACTACAGGTTCCTTTGGCGATTCGCAACAAGTGGCGTGGTTTCATGCTTCATCGTTGGGCGAGTTTGAGCAGACGCGGCCAGTATTGGAGGCTTACAAACTCCGAAATCCAGACCACCTCATTGTGCTTACGTTCTTCTCCCCTTCAGGTTATGAAGTGCGCCACAACTACGACAAGGCCGATGCTGTATTGTATTTGCCACCCGACATGCCCCGTCTGGCTCGCCTTTTTGTGAAGCATTTTAACCCAAAAGTGGCCTATTTCTGCAAATATGATTTCTGGTTTAACTACCTTAATCAGTTGCGCAGACGTGGCACACCTACTTATATCTTCTCTGCAATATTCCGTCCATCGCAATATTTTTTCAAGTGGTATGGTGGTTGGTTTCGCAAGCAGATAGGCAGTTGCTATACCCATTTGTTTGTCCAAAATAACCAGTCGTTGTGGCTGTTGCAATCTCACGGTATCCAGCATTGTACAGTGGCGGGCGACACCCGTTTTGATCGTGTGAGCGATATAGCTCGGGTGGCACGGCGTTCCGATGTGGTTGAGGCGTTTCTCGCATCAACTATTGAGAAACCGATGGTTTTGATGGCGGGCAGCAGTTGGGAACCTGACGAGCAGATGCTGAAACGGTATCTTGATGCACATCGTGATTGGCTTCAGCAGTCGAATCTACGCTTGGTATTGGCACCGCATGTGATAGCCGAAAGTCATCTTTCTGCTATCGAAAAACTCTTTAGCGGTTACAACTGTATCCGTTATTCAGCGATGGAGGCGGTTGTCAAGGGTCAGAATGCCAGTCTTGGTCAGTTGCCTGAAATTTTGATTATTGACAATATCGGCATGCTCTCCACCCTGTATCGCTATGCTACGGTGGCATATATAGGTGGAGGGTGGGGCAAAGGTATCCACAACACACTTGAAGCCATCACGTTCGGCAAGCCTGTGGTGTTTGGTCCAAACTATCATAAATTTCAAGAAGCGTCAGATATCATCCAGCTGGGAGGCGGGTTCTCCTATCAGCGGTTCGAGGAGTTGGAACGTGTGGTTACATCGCTTTTCTCTAATGTCGCACAATACCAGTCTGCATCGTTGGCATGTACTACCTACATGCAGTCCAATTTAGGAAGTACAGCCAAGATTTTATCGGGCAGCGGATCTTGATTGACCATTGTGTCATGACGTGGGCAGCGGTAAAATAGAATCTTAAAGAATTATATTCTGAAAACCATTCGCCATATAGTATTTTTGCTGTCTTCATTATGGCTTTTGGCGTCGTGTGCGCCCACAAGTCGAGTGTTGCAGCCTGGTCAGCAGTTGTTGTATCGAAACAGTTTTGACATCAGCATGCAGGATGGTTCAACAGTTCCACCCGAGGTGCAAGCGGTGCTTGCAGACTGCTCAAAATTTGTAAAGCAACGCCCTCGCAATGGTTTGTTGAATATCAACCACACCATACTTAACACCTACTATCACCCTAAGATAGAAAACAATAGTTGGTGGGCTCGTACTGCCCGTTCGATAGGCGTAGAGCCAGTGTTGTACAACGATATGCTGACGCAGGCGAGTGTCCGCCAATTGCAATCGCTCATGGACGTGGGAGGCTGTTTTGGATCGCAGGTGTCGGCCGATACCGTGAACCTCAAACGCAATAGGGTAGAGGTGCGTTATCGTATCAGTGCTGCTCCACGTTATCTTATCGAAGAGGTTACCTACGCTATCAAAGATAGTGCGATTAGTCAGCTGGTCAACGATACTCGTTCGCAATCGCTATTACAGCCAGGCGATTATTATCATCAAGATTTGCTGTCAGCCGAGCGAGAGCGGCTTACCGCCCTCTTTCAAGACAATGGCTACTACCGTTCGTTGGTCGATTTGATACGCTTTGAGGTGGATACCACGTTCGATAATCGCTATCTCTCCATCCGAGTTATTGTCGAAAACCCTATCGTGATGCGTGATGGGGTGGTTTACCAATATCCGTACCAACAATATTTTATCAATCACATAATGGTAGATAGTGTGAGAGTGTCGCAATCGGTGCTTCAGCGTATGCTTGTGATGCGCGAGGGCTTGCTTTATCGCCCTATACGCACCACCGCCACTTATAATGCCCTGCACGACCTGCACAATTTCAGCCTGATAAATATTGATTATACCGAGTCGCCCCAGAGTAGCGACAGCTTGCGGTTGTTGGATGTGCATTGTCGTCTGCTCGAAAATAGCCAACAGAGTATTTCTGCTTCTATCGAGATTAGCAATGCCTCGCCATCTAAAGGTGCATCTACCAGTGGCAATTTTGGAGCAGAGACCATCTTGCAATACCAGCACCGAAATTTCTTTGGTGGCGCTGAACTCTTCTCGCTCTCTGGCAACCTGCTTATAGAGTTGCAGAAGTCGGCTATCAAATCTGGTTTTTCTGATTTTAGATCAAACTTTTCTGCGTTCGAGTCGGGTATTACCGCTTCACTCAATATTCCTCAGTTCTGGATGCCGTGGGGCAACCAGCTGCGAGGACGTATGCGACCGCACACATTGTTTGACATCGGTACCGACTATCAATATCGTTCCTATTTCGAACGCATGCAGGTAAAGTCTTCGTTCGGATACACTTGGAACGCATCTCGCTTCATGCAGCACAGGCTGATGCCTGTCAATGTGTCGTATGTCCGTTTTTTTGACTTTAGCGAGGAGTTTCGTAACCGGGTGATTACGGCACTTGATCGTCGTTTGATGTACCAATACGACGACCATCTTAATATCAGTGCGCGCTACGAGTTAACTTACAGTAATCAGGTGTTAGGACGTAGAGAAAATTTCTCTTATCTGCATGTCTCAATCGAGTCGGCTGGCATACTTGCAGCAGCGGTGGCAACATCGCCTGGTATGGCAGACCGCACGCAATACAACAATCAAGGTTTTGCTGCAGGTCGAACCACCGATTCGGATGGTGACGCCATCTCGCCCTACAACCTCTTCTCTGTCCCCTATTCACAATATCTACGACTCAGTACTGAATTCAAACGCTATTTTCACTATGGAGAGTCAAGCACTCTGGTGATGCGAGTCTTGTTGGGTATTGGTATGCCATACGGGAACTCTATCACCATGCCATACGAGAAATGTTTCTTTGGCGGCGGACCTAACAATATCAGAGCTTGGCAATTGAGACGATTAGGACCTGGTCATTACAACAGTCAAGGATTGGATAGCTACTATTGGGATCAGACTGGCGATATGACGTTGGTGCTGAATCTTGAGAGCCGTTTCCCGATATTTGGACCTATAGAGGGAGCGTTGTTTGCCGATGCTGGCAATGTGTGGCTCTTTAAGGAAGACCCCAACCAGCCAGGTGCCGAATTCCAACTTCAAAACCTCTTCACCGACATGGCGTTGGGATTGGGTGTGGGGCTGCGTCTCAAAATATCAATACTTACCCTCCGTTTTGATTTTGCACTCCCTGCCTACGATCCAACCTGCGCACCTCTTGACCGTTGGCGGTTCAAGCATTGGGGATTTAGAACCGTCCAAACCAATGTGGGAATAGACTATCCATTTTAATTTGACGTATATAAACAATAACAAGCATGTATTCCACCTCACAACTATTGACCATTGTTAAAGATCTCTTCGACCAAGAGTCGTTTCTATCCGAACCACAGGGGCTGTATGCCCCGATTGACTATACACTGCGCTTAGGAGGCAAGCGCATCCGCCCCGTGTTGCTATTGGCAGCGAACCAGTTGTTTGGAGGTGATGTCAGCCAGTCAGGTCATGCCGCGGTGGCGATTGAGGTATTCCACAACTTCACCTTGTTGCATGACGATTTGATGGATCGGTCACCACTTCGCCGTGGTCAACCTACGGTTTATCGTAAATGGAACGAAAACACCGCTATCTTGTCGGGCGATACCATGTTTGCCCTTGCATGGCGCTACCTTTTAAGCCAGCCACATCCCAATATTCAAACCATCTTACAATGTTTTTGCGATACCGCTATCGGTGTGTGCGAAGGGCAGCAGATGGATATGGATTTTGAACAGCGAGGCGATGTAACAGAGACTGAATATATCGAGATGATTCGTCTTAAGACAGCGGTATTGCTCTCGGGAGCATTGAGGATAGGCGCTATGCTTGCCAATGCTCCTGAACCAGGTGTTAACGCCTTAGACCAATATGGAACCCATCTTGGATTGGCGTTCCAACTGCAAGACGACCTGCTGGATGCCTATGGCGATGTGACAACTTTTGGCAAGCAGACACGGCAAGACATCCGCGACAACAAAAAGACCATGATGTATATAGCAGCCATGCGTCAAGCTTCTATCCAACAGCAGCAGCGGCTCACAGAGCTGTACGCCGATGCTTCGATCGACCCAGAGTCAAAAGTATCTGAAGTGATGGCAATATACGACGCAGTTGGTGTCCGTACTGCTGTCGAAAACATGATACAGGAACATTTCGAACAGGCCTCTCGTGCCTTGGACGCTATCGACGAGCCGTCAGACCGCAAGCAACCACTGGTGGAAATCATGCGAATGTTGCTGAATAGAAAATCGTGACAAAAATATTGCTGAATTGCAAAATAATTCTGCGAGTAAAAAAAAATAGTGTATATTTGCATAATATTGTTT
>JAGHVA010000082.1 GCA_018064565.1 Candidatus Colimorpha onthohippi | reverse complement strand
ATATGACCGCGCAGCCGTGTCGATGAGCAACTACCTGCGCAAATATCCCAACGGGTTGTTCTCGCTCAAGGCGCACTACTATGCTGCCGATAGTTACCAACGCCAAGGACAGCCAGACAAGGCTTTGCCCCACTATCTGCAGGTGTGTCAGAGCGCACGCTGCCAATGGACCGAGACATCGCTGCTTACAGCCGCTGGCATAGCCTACGATGACTCCAACTATGTGTTGGCCGACAGCCTTTATGCGCAGCTTGCCGACATGGCAGAGAATCAGTCGAACCGTATTATAGGACGATTGGGAGTGCTGCGATGCTGCGTGATGCTCAACCGCGAGAGTGCCATCAATGCCGCTGCCGATGCGTTGCTAAACGAGCCTCGAATTGAGACCGAACACCGCGAGGAAGCTTTGATTGCCAAAGCGCGGCTGAGTTATAGTCAGGGTCTGCGGCAACAAGTTATCACGCTCTACGAGCCGCTGCTAACCTCAACCAACGGCGAATACAGCGGCGAAGCCGCCTACCGGAGAGCCGAATGCACTTACCTCACATCTGGATGCAAACCTGCTGAAAAAATCATCAACGACATCGTCCAAGACATGGCAAGCGACTACTGGCTCGCAAAGACATTTATCCTGTGGGCAGACATCTACTACAACGACCACCACAACAACCTGCAAGCCAAACAGACGCTGCAAAGCATCATCGACAACTACGAAGGAGCCGAGCTCCGAACTATTGCCCAAGAGCGTCTTGACGCCATCATCCTCTCCGAAGCGGCTGATACCCAGTTGGACGAGGAAGAAGATCCTATGGAAATTGACATGTAATTTTTAATCACTACTACAATGAACCGTCGCATCATATTATCGCTGATTGCTATCTTGTGCGTACAGAGTTTAACCTTGGCACAAAAAGAAGATAGCATCACCTACAACGAGCGTGTTGTTATCACCGGATCATACAACCCCGTGCTACGCAAAGCCACCAAGATGAATGTAGCACCTGTTTTTACCGACACATCCTCATCGCTACAGCATACATTCAACTACACCCTTCAACCCTATAAATTATCGTCTATCTATTCCCCTACTCGTATCAAAGCTGCTCGCATCACAGGCGAACCCAGAACCAGACTATATCACAGCTACCTGCGGTTAGGTATGGGTAATTATTGGTCGCCACAGGCTGATTTTTATTACAATTCCACCACCAGCCAGACATTCAACTACGGATTTCGGATAGGACACCAATCATCATGGGGAACTATCGGCGACAAGGACAAACCTGAGACATTCTATGGCAAAAACCATTTCTCGCTAACCGATGTAGCCATGTTTGGCAAACTCATCATCAAAGAACGAACCCAACTCATTGCAGATATCGCATACCAGAACGACTACAACCTATACTACGGCTTTTCTGACACTATCCTCGCCACGCACAACATCGACCGCGACGCCCTCAACACATCAGACTATAGCGCCACCTACAACAACATGACGGTTAACCTTGGCGTTAAAAATCTCGTAGCGACCAAAGGCATCGTATATGATGCTGCCCTACACCTCGACAACCTATGGGCTGGCTATGGCTCAAGCGAGTTGCAACTGGCAGCAAACGCCATGCTCGGCTACCGGTGGCAGCTCAAAAACGGCGACTTTTTAGCAGCAATGCGTGTATCGGTCAACCACTTCGGGCAGACCGCCGACAGCACGCTTCACCCCCTCGGACACATCTCGGACAGCATGCCTTCGTGGACACCCGACAGCACATTCAACAGCCGAGCCAACAGGCTGCTTTTCAATGTCAACCCTTATGTAGAAACGGCTCTCAACGGTTTTAACATCCATGCGGGTATCCGACTGGTCGCCGACAACTACAGCCACCTGGACCAGAGCCAACTGTTGGTCTATCCAGACATCTCTGTCAGCCACAACTTCCTCAACAACGCACTGGCTCTTACGCTGAGCGCAACAGGCAATGCTACACCCAACTCATGGAACAGCATCCGCCAACTCAACCCGTATGTAATGCCTGCATGCGAGGTGAGAGCAAGCAAAACCAACGAGTTCGCACTGCAAATGCGCTACCAGATCAGCAAAAAAATGGAGGTAAGCGCACATGCCGCCTACCTATTGCTTCGCGACCGCCTCTCATTTCAGACATCACATGAATACATGCTCCAAAATGTGTTCAAAACCAAGTACGAAGATTTCAACTTGCTCGAGTTGGGTGCAGACTTTTCGTTTATCAACGACGAACTTCTTCAATTCTCTATAGGCGGCAATTATTACGTCCCGTCAGAGGTTGAGTCTGATACTCTTCCTACATTATATACCGCACTATACGACGCACATGTCAATCTTGACATGACCATCAACGAGAAATTCTTGGTGCACACCCAATTTCTTCTCATCGGATCGATGCAGTCGGACTATACCTACGACCCCTTAACAGATTCTTACACCGTATCCCATACGCCTATGCGCTACGGATTAAACCTTGAATTTGAATACCGACACAACAAAGCCTTGAGTTTCTTTCTCAAAGCCAATAATCTGGCATTCCAGCGTTACCTCTATTGGAAAAACTACCCATCACAACGGGCTCTTTTCATACTGGGTCTTACTTATACCATCCCTACCAAATAAGCTTAGTTTCTTTGAAACAGACGTTTTCTCGCCAGCTGACAGGCAAGCTTGATATAATGAGAGCTAACATTCCCTACTACGATGGGATTATCGAAAACCCATACACCTTTAATCATGACCTATCCTGAAGTCTTAGATTTTATGTTTCAGTCGCTCCCAATGTATCACCGGTTGGGAGCGGCTGCTTATAAAGCCGACCTCTGCAACACCGAGTCGCTGATGGAGTTTTTGAATCATCCTGAGCGCGACCTCAGATGTATTCATGTAGCTGGAACCAATGGCAAAGGCAGCGTAAGCCACCTTACCGCAGCATTGCTACAAGCGGCTGGTTTTAAGGTTGGGCTTTACACCTCGCCACACCTTGTCGATTTCAGAGAACGTATCCGCATCGGCGGACAGATGATTCCTGAAAATGAAGTCGTAGATTTTATCACACACCTCAAAAACCATTTTGACCTAACCGCACATCCGCTTTCATTCTTCGAGATGACCGTGGGACTGGCTTTCCACTATTTTCAAAAAGAACATGTTGATTATGCAGTTGTCGAAGTAGGTTTAGGTGGCAGACTGGACTCCACCAATGTGATACAACCGCTTTTGAGTGTTATCACCAATATCGGATTGGAGCATACTCAGTTTTTGGGCGACACCCTACCTAAGATAGCTGCCGAGAAAGCAGGCATCATCAAGCCCAACGCACCTGTCATAATCGGTGAGACACAACCTGAGACTCAACCAGTATTTGATGCCCGCGCCAAACAATGCCAAGTGCCTATCGTATATGCCGACCAGCATTATGCCATCCACGACAACGGCAGCAACTCCGACCTGCTGCAATTTAGTATCCACGACCTACAATCCAACAACACTATCGATGATTGCCAATGCCCATTGGCGGGCTCCTATCAGTTCAAAAATATTATTACATTTACACAGGTAGCCCATGCAACAACACAATTTATAGATTATAGCCATCAACCGCTCAGCATCAACCAGCTTATTCACA
>JAGHVA010000078.1 GCA_018064565.1 Candidatus Colimorpha onthohippi | reverse complement strand
GCTATGCCCTATAAGGAATTTGCCTTTAGCCATGCAGCATATAACACAAGCTGAGACGCAATTCATCCGCATTCTTAACGATAACAAATCCTACCGTGAAGCGTCCCGACTGATTCGCCAACACGTTAATTTGACCATGCTCCGCAATAAGCGCCAGCAGATAGCACAGATGGCACAAACGGACGTAAACTCCAACTCGCAGATGACCTCAGCTGAAATAGAGCACTATGCCGATGCATTCAGTACAGACCCATTGATTGGAAAGACATTGCGCAAGCAGCGATTGCACCGCAATTACGAGCGAGCCAAACAGTTGGGAACGGTAGAAGCCTATTACACCTTTGTTGAAAACTATATGGGCACAAGCGAGGCAGACAGCGCTGAGGCGGCTATCGCCATGCGTGCCTCCCAGTTGTTTGACCATGTTGACAACCAACAAGAAGTTGATCAAATTGCCAACAGATACAAAAACAGCGAATCGGTACAGCGGCAAGCCACACAGCATAAAAGCAAGTTGGCCTTTGCAGAAGCTTTGAACAAGCACACCATCGCAGCTTACCGAGAATTTATGAAAGACCACCCTTCCAGTGATGAATACCTAACTGCTATCCAAAAGATGGATGATTTAATCCAGATAGAGTATGCCACACTGAAAACTCCTTCAGACTATATCCAATTTATCAAAAAAAACAACGACAGCGAATTGGCCGAAGAGGCATTGGATAGACTATGCCAACTAATTGTAAAGGAAAAGAATATCGAGGCTGCCAAAAGCTACCTACAAAACTTTCCACTTGACATCCACTACGACCAGATTTTCCGTCTTTACTATGATTGGCATGCGGCAGAAGGCAACCTACAACCGATACAAGCATTTGCCGAAAACGAAAAAAACTATCCTTTTCAACGAGTGCTGCAAGCTGATATGCTTGAAGCATTGCAGATAGACTCGCTCAATCTCATGAAGCCTTTCAACGACCAGATGTTGAATGAATATGTGTCGTTTATCCGGTTTCATACTGGAAAAAGAATCGCTTTTGTAGCGCTACAAAGAATTTTGCAGCCGTTGTGTGCGAAAGAACAATGGAATAACGCAATAGAACGAATGGGTAGTGTATGCCTATCGTTTGATAATGATGAAAGCAGATCCAAATACCAAGACTTGAGGCAACTGCTTGAAAACCCATCCGACAAACGGTCCACAATTGAATATTTGCCATCACATAACGTGATGCACCCAGTGATGCACCCAGACGGGAAACATCTATACTACACACACGCTGACAACAAGACATCGCAAATCTGGGTAGCTCAACGAAGCACTCGCAGCAGCAGATGGGAAAATGCTAATCCCATTCGGTTTAGCAATGCCGACAACAACGGAATGACCATATTCAGTTTTTATGACAATGGGCAACGGATGCTGCTGGGAAAAGACGGCGACATCCTGATTGCCGTGTATGAGGATAACCTATGGCGTATCAGCGACCTACCACCCTATCCAGTAAACAGCGACAGCTACGATGGCGATGCTTACATGGCACCCGATGGGTCGGGCATGCTGATAGCAAGCGACCGGGCGGGCGGATACAACTTACAAAAAAGTGGAGCCTACTATCATGGTGACACCGCATTAGCTACAGACATTTACTTCGTACCGATGACAATTGACGGATGGGGAACGCCAATCAATTTGGGTTCACAAATCAACACAACCTGCTGTGAACAATCTCCTGTTTTAAGCCAAGACCTCAAAACATTATATTTTGTAAGCGATGGCCATGGCGGGATGGGGTATGGAGATATACTCATGGCGACTCGCACCAATCCCACTGACTGGACATCATGGAGCACACCCAAGAATTTAGGGAAAACCGTTAATAGTACATTTGCCGAAACATCAATATCCCTCACATATCAAGAAGACCAATTGCTGATAGCCTCCAACCGTCAGAACAACCGCTACGGATGTTACGCTACACCCACACAACACGAAACAACCGATTTTACAAGTAGAGTATCTATCAATGCATTGCACATAGGAAATGCACTTACCCACCTTGAAATAGCAGATATGTCGGTACAATCAATCTGCCAACAGATAGATTACCCAAATGCAAACACGATAATACCCCTCACACTCTATCAAGAGAAACAGTATATCCTATATCCAACCGTCATTGATCGATTCACACCGGCTATACTTATAGATCCAAAGACGGACAACCATGTTACCATACAAGCCTATACCGAAGAAGAATTGCTGCAGCGAAGAGCCATCGTACTACCCGCAGTTGCATGGGATTTGCAATCTACCAAACTGATGCCACTCTCATTGCCACAGATAGAGCAATTGGCCTACTACTTGAACCAACATCCAAAGATGCACATAGAACTGATAGTAAATACCCCAGGCAGAAATGCAAAAGACTGCTACGAATTGTCTATCCAACGCGCACAAAGCATGCGCAGAATGTTAGTTAGTTTAGGTGTACCTCTTGAAAAGATAACAACATCTCCCTACGGAAATGCTAACTACGGTAATGCCACAGCACCTGAAGGGGAGATGATTGTACGCTTTTCAGATTATTAATACTCCACAACCCTATTACACAACAACAGACGACAACCTTTGAAAAAACAACATATACCGCTATGCAAAAACATAAGATGTACCAGTATCAGGGTCGAAAAATTCATTATCGGGATGAGGGTCAGAACAATAGACACACAGTAGTACTATTGCATGGATGGGCACAAGATCTGGATATATGGTCAGGTTATACTTTAGGACTGATGCATGAATTGCGCGTGGTAAGCATTGACTTGCCTGGTCATGGGATGAGCGATACCTATAGCGAAATGCATAGCATGGATTTTATGGCCAACTGTGTGCATGAGCTACTAAACGAGATAGGTATAGATCAATGTGTTATGATAGGGCATTCGTTAGGTGGATATGTAGCGCTGGCATTCGCAAGAATGTATGGTGCGCAACTGATTGGATTAGGACTGATTAACTCCCACGCACTGCCAGATACAAAACAAGACACCCTAAGGCGACAAAATACGTGTAACGAGTTAGCCAACAACTACCATGGGTATATATCAACATTTATAACGTCACTATTTGCAGAAAAAAACAGACGCGCATTTGAGCGCATAATCAGCAACATTATTGATCATGACTATGATCGAAATGCTCAAGACATGATTGCTTCCCAAAAGGGGATGATGCGACGCAATTCGGAAGTGAACACATTAGCACAATTTGAACGTCCTATAATGTTTATTTACGGCAAGCAAGACAATAGGATACCCATTGAGGTAGCCATCGTACAGACATCACTACCCAAGCATGCAGAATCTTTGATATTAGATCAAGTGGGGCACATGGCACACATAGAGGCAGAGAAAGAGGTAACCAATTTTATGAAACATTTTGTTGAGACTTGCTATTTGAAGTGATTTAGCCGATAATCTTAAATCCTAAAATATATTTTTTTTATTGTCAAGATGATTGTACATTTGCAAA
>JAGHVA010000197.1 GCA_018064565.1 Candidatus Colimorpha onthohippi | reverse complement strand
GTTTTGTGAATTATCATTCTAAACTTCGTAGAAATAACGAAAAATTGAATTGTTTATTGTGTTGAATGTTAAATAATTAAATACTTTTTAAGGGAAGACTAGGTAGTTGTTCATGATAAATAGTAGTGTTAATGATGTTTGTTGATTTGCAGAGTTATTATGCGGTTCTGCCAATAGGTAGATTTCTGCTTGCAGAGCGGCATATTATCAAAAAAAACGGCAGATAGCGGCTCTCGCTCTTATGATGTGGCTTATCGTACCAGCAGCAGCCGGTCGTAGCGGTCGCCAGGAAAACGGTAATAGACATACAGGTGATAGGTGTTGGGCGTTTCCACATGGTCGCCTTCGAGTGTGGCTGTCAAACCTTGCTGCTCGCCATAGGGCTTGAATAGTAGCTGGTAGGCATAGTAGCCTTGTTTTAGCAGCAGCCGTTTGGTGTAGGCCTTATACTGCTGGTTCCATTCCATCTCGCTATGGCTGTCAAGTTGCCACTGCGTCAGTTCGCCTACCACATGAATGCTCCCGTTCAACATGGGGCGTGCCATCGGGAGACTGAAGTTTACCCATATATAGTCGGCTTCGGTGTTCGGGTCGTTGCGATCCCACACGTTTACTTTCATGCCCCCGTTCAGCCCCTCATGACCAATATAGGGCTTGCCGCTGCGGTCTTCCTCTGGGCGCAGCATGCCAAACAACTCTCCCCCATACTCCTCTACGCGTAGCACATTGTACATGGTGGCGTGCATATTGCTGATGTCAAAGTATCGGAAAGGGTTTCCTCCGGCATAGCAATTTTCATCTTTCCACCGGTAACACAACTGTCCCCCACAGTAGCCGCTGAAAGGCAACTGGCGCATGTTGTCGGTTCGTCCGTTTTGTTGTAATACTACTTTGAGGTAGGTCGGCGAGAAGGTGAAGGGTAGGTAGGTGCCAAATTCTAAATCGGGTTTCTCTGCAAGCCATACGTTTACTTCTTGGTCTTGCATGATGCGCATGCCCGATGTAGGGCGCACCACCTCATTGCCTCCATTGATAAGGTTTTCGGTAACTTGTATGCGGCGGGTGAATACAATGCTGTCGGGGTTGTCGTCTAATCGTACAATCAATAGGTAGTTGCCACTGATTTGTAGTGTAGTGCCATCGGTGGGCAGGTATTGGTGATAGTTGTAATAATGTTGTAGCGTATTGATTGAAGGGTCGTACTGGTCGATAATGCCCTCCTCAAACCCTTGCAAGTATTCGTAAGGCTCCATCTCGTCGGCTTGCCACTCGGCGTCGCAGTGGCGGAAGGTGTAGCGGAAGGTGGTTGGCTCTTCGTCCAGCCAGTCAAAGCGCAGCAGCAGGCGGTCGTTGCTTCCCAGCAGCATTGTTGGGCGCTCTTGGTCTATGCCGCTGCGGTAGAGCGTGATGCTGCTTACAAGTGTGCTGTAATTGCTGTCCGTCAGCACTTGACTGTAGAGGCGCGGACCAAAACCAATTCCGATTATTATACTAATACCAAATAAAATACGTTTCATAATGCAAAGATACGTACTTTTTTTGTACTTTTGCATTTTCTTTTGTTGTATGGTTGCCTATCACAGATTTTTAATCAGCAGGTAGGAATCAACTGAGAGGATTTATGTTTTTGTTTTTTTTTTGAATTATTTCCGTAATGAATTTTTATATCGAAAGTTATGGCTGTCAGATGAACCTTGCCGATAGCGAGGTCGTGTGTGCTATCCTGCAAAAAGAAGGCTATGTGGCTGTCGATGACGTAGAGCAGGCAGACTATATGATGATTAATACTTGTGCAATCCGCGACAACGCTGAGCAGCGTATCCGTAAGCGTCTGCGCGAGTTGAGGGCTGTGCAGGCGCGCCATCCTCAATTGAGAATCGGCATATTGGGTTGTATGGCGGAACGCCTGCAAAGTCAGCTGATGACCGAAGAGGACAATGTGAGTTTTGTGGTAGGTCCGGATGCCTATAGGAGGTTGCCACAGTTGTTAGTGCAGGTGCGTCAGGGGCAGCTTGCGGTGGATACAGAGTTGAGTACTACCGAGACGTATGCTGAGATTGAGCCCGTTCGCCGTCATTCCAATGGCATATCGGCGTATATATCCATCATGCGTGGATGCCAGAACTATTGTGCTTATTGTGTGGTGCCTTACACCCGAGGTAGGGAGCGGAGCCGTGACCCAGAGACAATTGTGGCAGAGGCGCAGTCGCTGTTCAACCAAGGATATAAAGAGGTTACGCTGCTTGGTCAGAATGTCAACTCGTACCATTTCAAGGATGATGCTGGCGAGACTTCGTTCCCGCAGTTGATGGAGCGTGTGGCTCAAATCAGTCCGTTGCTGCGTGTGAGGTTTGCTACTTCTCATCCGAAAGACCTTAGCGATGAGTTGCTTCAGGTGATGGCTGCCTACGATAATATCTGCAATTGTATTCATCTGCCTGTGCAGAGTGGTAGCAGCCGAATGCTGAAAATCATGAACCGTCATTATGATGCCGACTGGTATTTGGAGCGGGTGGCTGCTATCCGCAAATATCTGCCCGATTGCAGCATCACTACCGATGTGATTGCGGGGTTCTGTACCGAGACAGAAGAAGACCATCAAGCCACGCTCGACATGTTTCGCAAAGTGCGCTACGACTATGCCTATATGTTCAAGTTCTCCATGCGCCCCAACACTTATGCTTACAAACATTTGGTAGATGATGTTGACGACAAGGAGAAAACTCGTCGTTTGGAAGAAATTATAGCCTTGCAAGGTCAGATAGCGTTGGAAAACAATCAGCAGGAAATTGATAAAGTCTATGAAATCTTGGTAGAAGGCGTCTCGCATAGGAGTGATAAACAACTATTTGGTCGTAATAGGCAGAATAAAGTCATCGTTTTTGACCGTCAAGATGTGCAGCCAGGGCAGTATATCTGGGTAAAGGTTACCGATTGTACCGCTGCCACACTTAAAGGTGTTATTGTAGATATGTAGTTAAACTGCCTGCCTGCCGGCTGGCAGGCCAACGAAGGTATGCACACCTCTTGTCTAAAAAGAAATTTAGCGAATAATTGTATGAAATCAAAGTCTTTTCTTTCTGCACATCCTGTTATCAAGCAGTTGCTTGTTATGCTTGCCATTTCGGTAGGCATACTCATTGTGGCTTTTATTGCAATCCATTTTGTGTCGCGTCATGGTCGGGAGTACGAGTTGCCAGATCTTATAGGTCAGAATGTGGATGATGTAGAGGCGCATAATGTGCTGGGGTTGCATTGTGTGATACTCGACTCTATTTATCGCGAGGGGCAAGAGGGAGGTCTTATCATCACGCAGGATCCCAAGCCTGCTTCAATCGTCAAAAAAGGACGAAAGGTGTATGTTACAGTTACGGCCTATATGCCTAACGATGCGATAGTGCCGAATATCATTGGAGGGTTTTCGCTCAAAGACGCTATCTCGCAGTTAGATGGTGTAGGGTTGAGGGGAGGCAGACTGACATTTGTGGAAAATAGGGAACTCAACTATGTGGATAAAATCACCTATCGTGGCATGGAAATCAAGGCAGGTCAGAAGCTGACGCATGGAGCAATGGTTGACCTTGTGGTGGGGTTGGGCAATGATCCTAATAGGGCAGTGGGTGTAGTTCCATTTGTAATAGGCAAAAAAAGCGACAAGGCGCGTAAAGAGATTTTGTCTCGCTCGTTTAATGTCGGGCAAGAGCATTTTGACGGTGTGTCTGACCGTTATTCGGCTGTAGTATATAAGCAGGAACCATCATATACGGGGGTATCACAATATGCTTATGGCACATCGGTGGAGTTGTGGTATTGTGATGCTGATGAGCAACAAGCAAAAAAGATGGTGTCTGATTTCAAGGTGGATTCCAGCCAGATAATCCAAGAAGAAACTATTGAATGGGGTATTGAAGACGCTGATTTTGAGAGTGAAGGTTGGTAATGAGCCTTCATTATG
>JAGHVA010000227.1 GCA_018064565.1 Candidatus Colimorpha onthohippi | reverse complement strand
CAATATGAATTATGTGAGTTTGTTTAAGCAGTCGGTCGCAAAATGGCCACAGAGGGTTGCTTTGGTAGATAGAGATGGGGAACGTAACACTACTTACGCTGAGCTGGATAGTCTGAGTGGCAAGGTTGCCAACAAACTTAGGCTTATCGGAATTGGGAAGGGGGATTTTGTATTGGTGAATATGGGTCGCTGCAGAGAATATGTTGTGGCCTATATCGGAGTGCTTAAGGCTGGTGGTGTGGTTGTGCCAGTTGTGCCTGATTATCCTGACGATCGAATTGCATATATACGTTCGGATTGTGGGTCGAGACTGACGATTACGCTCGATTTCTTTGCTGATATTGATGGTTATAATCCGTATGAGTGTCCGTCAGAAGGGTCTGACCCTGCACTGTTGGCATACACATCGGGTACAACGGGCAACCCCAAAGGTATCCTTTTCAGCACTGCTGATATGGCCAGAACAGCGATACGACATGAGTGCATATTTGCAAATGTAGAACCGCTGATATATGGAGCTGCAGCTCTGTTTTCGTTTATGCTGCATGTAGTGGAACTGCCATCGCTGCTTGCCGTGGGTGGCACAATCCATATTTTGGAGGATAGGGTGCGCAAGTCGGCGGTATTGTTGGCGGTATATTACGAGAAGCATAGACTGACGATAGGCACAATCACGCCACAGATGCTACGCCTGTTTCATAACTCAGATGCAGCATTACGGCGCATTATAACTTGTGGCGAACGCCTGTCGCAGGTGGCTCCTGGGGCGTATGAGTTGGTGAACTGTTATGGAATGAGCGAGACGGTGGGGTTTGTAACTACTTTTGCTGTTGCCCACTCGTACGACAACACTCCCATAGGTAAAAGCATGCCTGGGGTGGATGTGATAGTGTGTGATGAGAAGCAGGACGAGGTGGAAGCTGGCAACGAAGGCGAGATATGTGTGGTAGGCGAATTTGACACTGTTTATTTTAATGACTCTGAGCGGAACAAAAGTGTGTTTCGACGCATGCCTGACGGGCGGCTGCTGATTAGAACGGGAGATATTGGATATGTAAATGCCGATGGCGACATAGTATATACCAACCGTAGAGACTGGATGGTGAAGGTAAATGGGCAGCGGGTAGAGACATTGGAGATTGAAGCCCGGCTGATGGATATAGATTCAATTGAGAATGCAGCGGTGAAGGCTTTTGAGGATGCTGACGGGCAGACCTATCTTGTGGCGTACTACGTGGCGCAGAACGCTGTGGAACAGTCGGCACTGCGTGATGAGTTGACAAAGACGCTGCCCGAATATATGATTCCTCGTTTTATGGTGCAGATGGACGAGTTGCCACGCAATGCAAACGGCAAACTGGATCGCAAGGCGCTGATGCCGCCTGCGGCGGGGAGGTACAAGAGCGCTTACCGCGCCCCTTCGGATGCTTTGGAAAAAGATTTGTGTGATGCATTTGAGGAGGTGTTGCATTGTGGAACCGTCGGTGTGGATGACGACTTTTTTGCGTTAGGTGGCGATTCGATAAAGGTGTTACATCTGCTTACGCATTTTGATGCTTACAATCTGGATACCGACACTATTTTTAAGGCTCGCACTCCTAAAGCCATTGCGAAATTGTGTAGGGTGAGTAGCGGTGAAAAGCTATCGCATGGCGACAAGATGCCAGATTTTTGTCCGTTGTCGGATTCTCAATTAGGCATATACCTTGACAGCGGGACTGGATTAGAGTTGATGAAATACAACATACCTGTATGTTGCCTGCTGCCCGACAATATTGACCTAAATCGGTTTAAGAGGGCTGCCCAGGAGGTATGCAACAGTCACAAGACGCTCAAGGTAGTGATAACCGACCATCAAGGCGAGATTGGAATGCGCCCGATGGATAAGACTATAGATGTTGTATGTATCGATACCGACGACATAGACCGTTGCGTCCGAGGTCTTATCAAGCCGTTTAGCCTGCAAGAGGGTCCGCTGTGCAGGTTTTATCTCTTACATTCACCTTGTGGCAATGCGTTCTTTTTTGACATACACCATATCGTGTTCGACGGCAGTTCGATACAAGTGCTCTTAAATCATATCGCAACAGTCTATGAGGGTGGGGTGTGCCCCGATGAGGATCTTGATATATTTGACATAGCCGCATCCGAGCGGATAAAGCATACATCGGAAGCATACCGCATTTCGCAAGATTATTTCAAAGAGATATTTGATGGCATAGATTGTGATGCTACACCTATATCCGACCGTATATTAGATGACGGAGAGCAAGGCGCTGGACATGTGGCTCAGGATTCTGGAAGTATTGATTATGAGACTGTAAGCCATTTTGTCAAGACAAACGGGATAACACAGAACACGCTTTTTATGGCTGCTTTTGCCTACACGCTTGCCAAACTGAATGGGGCTTCGGATTGCTATTTCTGTACCGTGAACAATGGCAGGCATGATGTGAGGCTTTCCAACTCGATAGGTATGTTTGTGCGCACGCTGCCTTTGTATTTTGAAATTGACGAGGGGGTGCGTGTAAGCGAATATCTGAGTAAAGCACAGCAGAAGCTGTTTGATACCATGAGACATGATGAAATAAGCTTCAGCGAGTTGGCATCTCAGTATGGCTTAGGAATGAGTGTGTCGTTTGTGTATCAAGGCGATATGTTTGAAGGAGTGCGAATAGATGGCGAGCAGGTGCAAGTGCAGGTGATGGAGACGCCAGAAATCCAGTCGGACGTCCATTTTATGCTGTATAGAGTTGGTGAGGGCTATAGGCTTGAGGTAGGATACCGCAAAAAACTATATACAGAGGGTTTTATAGCGCGATGGGTTGGGATGTTTTTCCATGTGGTTAAAGGTTTGATGAGTGAGCGAACGCTTGAGGAGATCTCGCTTGCAGACGAGGCTGCATGTGATGCGATTAGAGATTTCAACCATACAGAGGAGGCATACGACACAGAGGTTACCGTTGTGGATTTGTTTCGCCGGCAGGCAGCCGCTACGCCCGATGCAGACTGTGTAGTATATAAAGATCATAGATATACCTATGCTCAAGTGGATAGTATGACGGATGCTTTAGCAGGACACCTGATTACATTAGGTATGAGTACGGGAGCGGTGGTCGGAATTTTAATACCCCGTTGTGAATACATGCTGATAGCGTCGTTGGGTGTGTTGAAAGCAGGGTGTGCCTATTTGCCGCTCGACCCCACTTATCCAGAGGATTGACTCAACCTCATGATGAGCGACTCGGGTGCAAGCATGCTTATCACAACGCCAGAACTAAACGGAATCATATCGGACAATTTTAAGGGCGTTCGCCTCATGACAAGCAGTATAGCATCGCTGCCACAACCAGAGGCTCCATTGCCTAACCCGACCTCCGACAATCTGTTTGTGATTCTTTACACATCAGGATCCACGGGATTGCCCAAAGGTGTGATGTTCAAGCACTCTAATGTGATGGTTACAGCGGCATGGGAACGCCGGTTTTACACGCTTGGACCAGATTGCAATATAACAGCTTATGCCAGTTATGGATTTGATGCCAATGTGTTTGATACCTACGCCACTATAATCTCAGGGGCTACACTGCATATTATATCTGACGAGATACGACTGGATCTTCTTGCACTGCGCGACTATTTCAACACCAATGCAATCACCCATGCTACCATGACAACGCAGGTGGGACGTCAGTTTGCAGAGATGGGCGGGCTTGATACCCTCCGTTTTCTCAATGTGGCGGGCGAGAAACTTACACCTCTCAATCCACCAGAGGGCTTTAGCTTGTACAACCTTTATGGACCTACCGAAGGATCTATCTTGGTTAGCGGATTTCGTGTGGATGGTAAGTACAAAGATATCCCTATAGGCAAGGCGGTGGATAATGTGAAGATGTATGTGGTTGACGCTAAGGAGAGGTTGCTCCCACCGGGAGCATGTGGCGAGTTATGGATAGCTGGTCCGCATGTTACGGCGGGCTACCTCAACCGGCCTGACAAGACGGCAGAGGCTTATGTGAGCAACCCGTTTGATAACGACAAGGGATATGAGAATGCCTATCGCACTGGCGACATAGTCCGCTATTTGGAGGATGGCAATTTGCAGTTTATCGGCAGGCGCGACAGCCAGGTGAAGGTGCGTGGGTTTAGAGTAGAGCTTACAGAGGTAGAAGAGGTTGTGAGACGGTTTGCTGGCGTCAAAGACGCTACAGTAGCGGCATTTGACAACCCCTCTGGAGGCAAGTTTATAGAGGCGTATGTGGTGTCTGACAGCCATGTGGATGTGGAGGCACTGGAGGCATTCATACGTAGTGAGAAGCCACCTTATATGGTGCCAGCTGTAGTGATGCAGATAGACAGCATACCACTGAATCAGAATCAGAAGGTGAACAAAAAAGCGTTGCCTCGTCCACAACGCATAGTCGAAGATATGACGCCTCCCGAGACCGATAGGCAGCGCGATATCTGCCAGCTTGTAGCTGAGGTGTTGGGACACGACAATTTCGGCATCGACACCAGCCTTTTTGAGGCAGGCTTAACCTCTATAGGCGTAATCAAGCTAAATGTCCAACTTGGCACAGCTTATGGTATCTCTGTTCGTATCGATGATATAAAAACTCACGATACTGTCAGAAAAATTGAGCTATTGCTTGAGTCATCTGTCGAGACTATATCGTACGAACAGCAGGCTGATTATCCCCTGACACAAACGCAGATGGGTGTTTTTGTAGAATGCAGTTCGAACCCAGATGCGGTAACATACAATATCCCGCTATTGATCCGAGTGGGGCAGCAGGTAGATCCCGACCGGTTGGTGGCAGCGGTCAAATCGGCTATCGATGCACATCCGTATGCGAAGACCTCGCTTTTTGCAGATGCTTCTGGAAATATCAGAGCGCGCCGAAACGATGGCGTACCTGCCGCAGTGACATTGGATCGTATTGGACATCTGCCAGATGCATCGGAGTTGGTGTATCCGTTCCAGTTGATAGATGCGCCACTCTATAGGGCTTCGGTGATGGTAACACCCGAAGGCAACTTCCTATTTCTGGATTTTCACCATCTCATATCCGATGGGACGTCGGAGGCTATACTCTTGAGGGATATTGATAGGGCATACGCAGGCCATTCGATAGCATCCGAGCCGTTCAGTGGTTTTGAAGCAGCCCTTGAAGAGGAGCATCTCCGAGCTTCGGAGCAATATCTTAGAGCCAAGAAATATTACGCCGACACATTTGGTGGTTGTGATGCTGAGTGTCTTCCTCCGAAATCGCCTGACGAGACGGCGGGAGTTGGGTCGATGCAGGTGCGGACTACCGTATCTGCCGATGCTGTAGGTCGGTTTTGTGAAGCCAACCGTGTTACGATGAATGCATTTTTCAATGCAGCATTCGGGTTTACGTTGGGGCGGTTTGCTGGACGAGAAGAGATAGTGTTTACGACCATCTACAACGGAAGAAGCGACTCGCGGCTGACCACTGCTTTTACGATGATGGTGAAGACCTTGCCAGTACTGGTGAAGTTGGACAACAACGCAAGTGTTGTTGACTTTATCAAAACAACGCAGAATCAGTTGATGGATAGCATGGCAAACGATATCTATTCATTTGCCGAGATATCGCACGAGTTTGGAATCAAGCCAGATGTTATCCTTGCCTACCAAGGAGAGAACTTCAATTTTGACACCTTGTGCGGGGCGAAGGCGGAATTTAGGACCCTGTTGCCACCTGTTGCCAAAGCACCGCTTACGGTCAATATCAACATCAATCAGGGTGTATTTGAGATAGATGCAGAATACGACAAGAGCCTATTGTCGGATGCTTATATCAAAGCTTTTTTGGAGGCATTGAATCTGGCTGTGGCAAGATTCCTGACCGACGATCCTGTTCGTAACGTGTCGCTGCTTTCGACCTCCGCAGCAGCGCAGCTTGCCCAAATCAACGATACGCATAGAGATTATGAGGCTATCAGTGTAAACCGTTTTTTTGAGAGACATGTGGTATCATCACCTACGAAAGTGGCTGTGATGTGTGACGGAAAATCGCTGACATACAACGAGCTAAACTGCATGTCGAATCGCTTGGCACACAAGCTGAGGGCTTGTGGCGTGAGGCGTGATTCGATTGTTGGGTTGATTTTGGATCGTACGGTATTTCTACCTGTTGCCGAAATGGCTGTTCTCAAGTCGGGCGGAGCATTCCTTGGCATATTGCCCGACTATCCTGACGACCGCATCGCCTATTGCTTGTCCGATGCCGATAGTCTGGCAGTTGTTACCACTGCCGACATCAAGGCCTCTCGCCCAGAACTATTTGGCGAAGACAAGCCTTATCACACTTTTGTGCTTGAGGAGGTTTTGAACGATGGTCCCGATGACAATCTTGATATAGATATTCCTATTGATAGTTTGGCCTACTGTATTTATACGTCAGGATCTACTGGGAAACCTAGAGGTGTGATGATAGAGCATCGCAATCTGGCATGTTTGAGTCAGCCAGCCGATTTCCCCTATGCGCTCTATTTTGGAAATCAAAGCGGTGAGGTCAGTCTTGCCTTGAGCTCCATCACATTCGATATGTCGGTAATGGACAACCTAATGGTTCTATTACGCGGCAAAACAGTATGTATAGCCACCGTTAGCGAGATACACAACCCCATAGCATTGGCGTCGCGTATTATAGATGGCAAGGTGGATATGCTTACTTTAACTCCCTCTATCCTGGCTAATTATATCAGCATACCCGATTTTCGCAAAGCCTTACAAGGCATACATACCCTGGTATGTGGTGCAGAGGCTTTTCCGGCACAACTATTTGATGAGCTTAGAAGTATTGCTCCCCAAATGCATATCCTCAACGGATACGGACCTTCGGAATGTACCATTACATGCTGCTGTAAGCATCTGCAAAGCAGCAATGCAGTTACTATTGGAGGTCCCACCGCCAACACTGCGTTCTATGTGTTGGACAAGGCTGGCAATATCCTGCCTCCATTAGCATGCGGCGAACTTATTATATGTGGCGATTTGGTTGGACGCGGCTATGTGAAGTTGCCTGAGAAGAATGCAGCATCGTTTTTCTCACTCAACGGTATGCCTGCCTATCATAGTGGCGACACGGTTCGTCTCAATGCGGATGGTGAGGTGGAATTTTTTGGTAGGATGGACAATCAGGTCAAGTTGCGTGGTTTCCGCGTTGAGCTGGATGAGATAGAACGGAATATCGTAGCCTTTGATGGTGTCAAGCTGTGCAAGGTGGTGGTGCGCAATAACGGCTCGGAGGATTATCTTGCGGGTTACTTTACCGCTGACAGGCAGACGGATATCTCTGCGCTGACTGCATTTCTTAAGTCGCGCCTTACATACTATATGGTCCCCGACGTGATGATGCAGATAGATAGTATCCCTCTTACACCAAGCGGGAAGGTCAATGTCAAGGCTCTCCCAGAAATAAGGCGTGATAACAGAAAACGTGGCGGAAAGAAAGCACCTAAGAAATCGCTTGAGCAGCAAATATGCGAACTCTTTATGTCGATACTCTCGCTTGACGAATTTTTTGCCGATGACAATTTCTTTGAGATGGGAGGTACATCGCTTTCGGCTTCTAAAGTCATCATGCAGTTGATGTCCAAAGGCATCAAGGTGGAGTATCAAGATATTTTTGACCATCCTACGCCCGAAGAGCTCTCGCAGTATATCGAATCGATAAATGCGCCAGAGCCTGCGGCATCTGCTGCAGAGGATGACGCCTCTACACAAAAATCGGCAACCCATGAAGCGCTCAAATATAACACATTACAATATGCTCATCTTGCAAAGCGTGAACCCATAGGCGATGTGCTGTTGACGGGGGCAGTGGGATTTTTGGGCATACATATATTGAAAGAACTATTGGAGCGCAATGAGGGTAGGGTGGTTTGTCTTGTGCGTAGCGGTGATTTCCCTACGCCTGAAGTGCGTTTGCAAAACATGCTGATGTACTATTTCGACAATCCGTTTACGTCAGCATTCGAAGCACGTATCAAAGTGATAGATGCAGATATAACTGATGACAATATTGGCAAGATACTATCGTCTGAACATTTTGATACGCTCATCAACTGCGCGGCAGTGGTAAAGCATTATGCCTCCAACGATATTATCGAGAAGGTCAATGTGCATGGGGTAGAGAACTTAATTGCTGTGGCTAAAGCGGCAGGTGCCCGTATGATACAGGTATCTACGGTGTCGGTGCCTGGCGTGCATACCGATGATACCTACAACCGTCAGGTTAAGATGCACGAGAACGAACTGTTCGTTATCGACGATATGGACAACAAGTACTGTATCTCCAAGTACCATGCAGAACTGAAAATGTTAGAAGCCATACAAAACGGACTTAAGGGAAAGATAATCCGTGTCGGCAATCTTATGGGCAGACATTCTGATGGTGAGTTTCAAATCAATTTCAATACCAATGCGTTTATGAACGCACTCAGGGGTTTTGTTACCATTGGCAAGTGTCCGATAAGCCATTCCACCGACCCTATGAACTTCTCTCCCATTGATATGACTGCCAAAGCTATCGTGATATTGGCTGGTACCAACGATTGCTTCACGGCATTCCATGCCGACAGCCGGTTCGGCTTTGACGAAATGCAACTGATACAGGCTTGCAACCATTGCGGCCTCACAATCAAACCTGTATGCGACGAAGAGTATTATGACGATTATTATAAGATGCTTGGCGACACAACCGTCAACTCACGACTGCAAGGGCTTGTTACCAACGACCGACCTGACCTGCACATGGTGGATACCGACAACGTGTTTACTGCCAATGTCCTTTACCGGTTAGGCTTCTCGTGGCCGCTTGTAGATAGCTCTTATCTTGAGAGGGCTATAGAGAGTTTGTTAACACTTGATTATTTCCAAGCAGATGAATAAGAACTTTTTATTTCATAATGCCGTTTTCTCGCCTCGGCATAGTGAATGCAAGCATTCTCTCTGCTCTCGGCTTATTCGCTGAATTATTTTTAAAAATGGTGCTCATGACCTCCTTTTTGTCGGTTAACAAAAACGTTAAAAAATCAATAGCCAAAAAGCTGACCTTGCGGGTGTCGGTAATTCATGTAGTTGCATTTATGCTTCTGCTTGGTGGTGCTTTCTACTCCCTTGACCGCATGGTGCGGCTGGATGCAGAACATTATGCAAAATCATTGGTATCCATATATTCCGATATGGCTTTGTATGAGTCCCAAATTCAGAATAGACCTATCGACCAGTCGTTTAGCGACCGATTTTCGTTTTTTGGGGAGTATGTCTGCACATGGTATAAGGTAAACTATGTGTTTGCATATATCCCAGATGTAGAGACTAATACGATAACTTATCTGTCGGTTGTAAAAAGAGACAAGGAGCAGAACAAGGCACTCAACCGTCATGCGGATGGCAAAAAAGAGCAGTATCAGCTTACGCCGCAGGAGTTAGATGTCTGGAATGGGAAGACTATTTTTGCTGTAGAGGGGGCAGAATTGTTTGAGGATATAATGGGTGTAACCATAGCTGTTACGGATCAGTATGGCAATAAGTCGATGGTAGGGGTGTCGATTTGTATCGATGAGTTTATCGAAGGGATGATGCATGGTTTTGTGGTTGTGGTATTGTTTATTTTTGCCATCATTGTAGTCCTTGCTGTATTCCTCTATCTGTTTTTGAAGCGTATGGTCTCGAATCCTGCTCGAGATATCTCGTTAAAGATGGCTGATTATGTGTCGGAAGGGGTGCGGACGGATATGAAGTTGGAGCTAAGCAACGGTGACGATGAGTTTGGGATGATAGCCCAGTCGTTTAACCAGATGACAGAAGAGATCAATAGGTACATAAATCGCATAGATAGTTTGGACAAAGAGAAGAAGCGTCAACAGGCAGAACTTGATATAGCAAGTGCAATTCAGATGGGCATTTTGCCGCCTACCTCAGCATCGTTTGCAAATTGTGATATCCATGCCATTATGAAGCCTGCCAACTCGGTTGGAGGCGACCTCTACGACTATTTTGCTATAAGCGAGACGAAAACGATGATTGTGGTGGCTGATGTTTCGGGCAAAGGTGTCCCGTCGGCATTGCTGATGGCTGTGATCTTGGTGCTTATCCATCAACTTGGAGAGTTGGGCTACACCCCAGCCAACATATTCAAGAGTATAAACAACATGCTGTCGAAAAACAATCCTAAGCTGATGTTTGCCACTGCATTTATAGGTATATTCGATTCGGCAGAGGGTAAGTTGGTGTATGCCAATGCTGGGCATAATCCTCCTTATTTAATTCACGATGGACTCGTGCCGTTGGATGAGAGCACTGCCACTCCGATAGGTCTTTTCCAAGATGAGGAATATACCGATACTGAGGTAGAGGTGCATGCAGGCGATTCGGTATTTCTTTATACCGATGGTGTTAGCGAGGCTGTGAACGCTGAAGGAGAATTTTTTGGTACAGAACGTCTGGAACAAATTTTGATGGATTCATATCGCGGTGGAAACAATGATTTTGTTGAATCGGTGATAGCATCGCTGCAAGCATTCACCGCAGGTGCTTACCAAAACGATGACATTACTATGCTGAATCTGAATATAAGGCAAAAACAAGAGTTACAACTCGAATACGATGCTGATCAACTATCGTTGATACGTAACCTTCTAAATACATACAACTTTCCCAAACAGGTGTTTATGGATTTGTGCGTGATGGTCGAGGAGTGTTTTGTAAACATCTGTTCTTATGCGTTTGACGGTGAGCCTCCTAAAGGAGAGAAGATTTACTTTAGTGTGGAATATTGTTCCAATCAGGTGGTGATGCGTTTTTCTGATGGAGGAAGGCGTTTTGACCCCCGTCACAATATCCCCAATGCTGAAGAATATGATATAGATAACACCATAGGAGGCCTTGGCCGACTGATTGCATTTTCGATGGCTGATGCTGTAGATTACGAATACAGCAATGGCAGAAATATTCTTACGATAACTAAATCTATAATAAAACAAGATGAAAATCACTGAAATGAACCAGGATGGTACGGTTACCATCAAACCTGAGGGATGGCTTGATACAGCCTCTTCGCCCGAACTGGGCGAGAGGGTGGAGGCAATAACCGATGCTAATGCTATTGTACTCGACTTTAAGATGGTAGAATATATGTCTTCGTCTGGGCTGCGTTGCGTGTTGGCTGCGCACAACAAAGCCAAATCGCTGGGCGCAACATTCTCGGTAGTGAATGTGTGCCCAACGGTGATGAACATCTTTAAGATGACGAATATAGACAAAAAGTTGGATATCAGGCTGAGCGTTTAGCAATAACAGCAACGCATCCTGCCTGCCAAGTGGTTACCAAGCTATGCCGTGTTTTACACACCACTGCTGGGCGGTTGCACTGCCCAGATGAGCTGCTTTCTTATAGGAGTTCTTCTCTTTTTGATCGTTGGCTTGCTTGTGGTATAGGTCTGCCATCATGAGGTAGGTGGTAGCATCGGTGGGGTCGGCTTGCGATGCTCGGATATAAGCTTGTACCGCCTTGCGGTAGTCTTGGTTGGCGGTATAGGTGCGCCCTAATCCTTTATAACCATCGGGCGAAGAGGGTTTGATTAGGGTGGCTTTCTTGAAATAAGCCAAGGCTTGATCGTAGTTGCCTACATCGCAGTGGATATTGCCCATCGAGATATAAGCGTGTAGGTTGGTGCTGTCGAGTTTAAGCACTTCGGCATAGCACGCCAAGGCTTTGTCTGAGTTGTGCTGCACATTGTAGGCTTTGCCTAAGGCGTTCCACAGCTTGATACTTCGGGGGTGTAGGCGCAGCCCTTTCTTGAGATGGGTTACAGCGGTGGCGCCATTGTCTCGCAGGGCATAGAGCATACCAAGATTATAGTAGGCATCGATATCGTTTGGGTCTAAATCTACGGCTTTACGAAAATGAGTCAGCGCCTCGTTGTCTTGCCCCTTGCGAAAAAGGATGACCCCCAGCATGTTCTCGGCTCGAGCATATCGACTATCGGCTTTTAAGGCCTTGTTGACCCATGAAAGGGCTGGTATTTGGTGCCCTTTGGCACTCTCGTAGGCAGCCATGGTGGTCATTGGCGATGCTGTGCCGCCCAGTTCTATAGCGCGTTCGGCAGCACTCCTTGCGCTGTCCCACATCTCCAACTCGACCCAGCAATGCGCAATGTGTGAATACCCATCTACACTGCTATCCCTCTCCAGCCATTGGGTGGCTTCAGCCCATTGTTCGCGACTTTCGAGCAGTATGCCTAAGTGTAGGCATGCCGCGGCACAACTATCGGTTGCAACTCCTTGACGGTAATAGCTTTCGGCTCGTTCCATGAGGTTTTGCCGTTCGGCTGCCAGCCCTTTTTGTACCAATTCGTCGCAGGTCTGGCAGTTGCTTTTTGGGGCTATAATGCACAGTACCAGCAGTGCTAAACATTTTTTTTTGTATCGACCACTCCTGATTGCGCTATCTAATTTTGATAAGCACTGCTTGTCTCCTCCCTTGGGTTGGGTGCAGGCATTCTTTAGCTGGCAGTTGTGGCATTTCTTGTTTTTGCGATGTACGATTTGCCATATTGCGCAAGCACAGCATGCTGCAATAAGAATAATGATTATTATGGTTGGTATATTCATGGTTGGATAGTTGGGTCAAAGGGAGAGGAGTGAGGGAATAGATTATGATAGTTGAGGATAGGGTGGGGCATTAAACAAATAGTTGGGCTATGGCAAACGCACCCCAAGCTATTATCCATGCTACCACGCACTGTCCTACTACTATACAAAGCGTGCGCACTCCACCTATCTCTCGTCGTATCGCCGCTATGGTAGCCACACAAGGGGTATAAAGCAGGCAAAACACCAACATGGGTATAGCACTTATAGGTGTTAACAACGATGTGCCGCCCAATACCTGTAATGTTGATACCACCCCCTCTTTGGCTATCAGGCCGCTGATAAGCGCTGTAACTACTTGCCAGCTACCCAGTCCGATAGGATTAAATAGGGGTACGAGTACTCCCGATATAGTAGCCAATATGCTTCGGCTGCTGTCGGCTACCAGTCTGAACTGGAAATCGAACGACCGCAAAAACCATATCACTATCGAGGCTACAAAAATTACGGTAAAAGCATGTTGCACAAAGTCCTTGCTTTTGTCCCACAAGAGGTGTGCCATGTTTTTGATGTTGGGCATACGGTAGTTGGGCATCTCCATTACAAAAGGTGCTGCACCTGTACGCCCGCTGCACAATCGGACAATCCATGCTACCAATACCCCTGTCAGAATGCCTGTGAGGTAGAGTGCAACAAGTATCAGCCCTCCATGGTTAGGAAAAAACGAATGGCAAACAAAGGCGTATATAGGTATCTTGGCCGAGCAGCTCATAAACGGTATCAGCATCACCGTATGCAGTCGGTCGCGGTTGGAGGGTAGTGTCCGCGAAGCCATGACGGCAGGCACGCTGCACCCAAACCCTATCAGCATAGGGACAATGCTATGCCCCGATAGTCCTAATCGTCGCAATAACCTATCGGTAACAAATGCCACACGCGACATATAGCCGCTATCCTCCAATATGCTCAAAAAAAAGAAAAGCAACAATATGATAGGTATAAAACTCAGCACGCTGCCTACTCCACCAAATATAGCATCTACTACCAAGCTGCGCACAGTCTCGTTGACTTGCCAGCCGCTCATGGCACTATCGCACCAAAGTCCTAACTGGGTGATGCCCTCTTTGAGCAAAGTTTGCAGAGGCGCACCTATCACGTCGATGCTTAGCCAGATAATAAGCGACATCACCGTTACAAATATCGGGATGGCGGTCCATCTGCCAGTAAGCACACTATCTATTTTCTGACTGCGCTTAAACAACTTGTTGTCTTGAGGTTTTACCACTGCATGTTGGCAGAGCTTGTGGAGATATTGGTAGCGCATGCCTGCCATAGCCGCATAGCTGTCCAGCCCGCACTCTTCAGTAAGTTGAACCAATATATGGC
>JAGHVA010000176.1 GCA_018064565.1 Candidatus Colimorpha onthohippi | reverse complement strand
GCAATGGTGCCCCACACACACCGACCCTTCAAAGCTATTTCCACGCCAAGAGGTAGGGTCGAACGGGTCGGTTACCATAACCTGCCCCCAGTCTTTGGCATAATTGCCTTGCTGTTCCAAGATAGCGATTTCTGCAGCAGTAAGATGTCTCATTATAAACTATTTATCGTTAACATACCGTTGCCACTCCAAAAAGCCTCCGTCCAGCTCTATTACGCTGTAACCTATTGCAGCCAAACGACTTGCAGCCAATTTGCTGCTTCGTCCTCTATTGCAATAAACAGCCAATGTCTTAGATATATCTATCGAACTCTGGACAATTTGCTCTAACTGACCGTCTATTGGGATATTGATAGCTTTTGCCAGATGACCCTCTGCATATTTCTGAGGCGATCGGACATCCACAACCACCACCATCGAGTCTTCCACCAACATAGCAAAAGTGGCAGCATCCAACGAGTGATAAGAGGTCTGAGTACCAGCTGTCTGCCCCAATGCCGAAAAAGCAACAGCCATGACAACTGCCATGGCTGTTAAGTGTTTACCACAATGCATCATTTGTAACGCTCCTTATACTTTTCAATCTGTACTTTCATCGAATCAGCGCACTGCGACACTGCTTGTTCAAAGCTGTCGGCCTGTTGGGCAACGAAGAGTGTCTGACCTGGCAAAGCGATAGAGATTTCGGCAACCTTGTTGTTTTCGCTCTCAGGCTTCTCAACCCTGAGCGTAACCTCGCAGCGGGTAGCATTATCTACCAGACGGTCCAACTTGGCGACTTTGTCGCTCACAAACTTCTCAAGTTCGGCAGAAGCCTTGAACTTGACGGCATTGATAGTTGTGTTCATGATAATTAGGTGTTTTGGTTTATCCTAACAGTGCCTTTGCGTGTAGGCAAGACACGATTTCATTTCTGCGATTTTCCATTGCCACCAGCCCTCGGATGTGCATGATTGTAAGCTTCCTTCAGATGTTCCCTGCTCACATGGGTATAAACCTCTGTGGCTGCCAGACTGCTGTGACCCAACAACTCCTTGATAGCTATGATGTCGCCCCCTTGATTCAAAATATGCGTTGCAAAACTATGCCTGAAGACGTGCGGACTGATTTTATCTGCGTTGGCAAAACTCATATACTTACGTACCACGCTATATATCTGTGAACCAGTACATGGCTTGCCATTAACACCCACTATCAAACGGTTATCCTCGCATGGCAACTCATTCCTTAACGTAATATAATGTAAAATATTTTGTAACAACTCGTTTTCTATAGGGATATAACGCTCTTTGTTCCGCTTGCCCAACACCTTGATTGTGGCTGATCCTACATCAATCGCATCTATGCACAACATCACCAATTCGCCACGCCGCATCCCCGTCTCATAAAGCAACTGAAGTATCAGTTGATCCCTACACCCCTCAAAAGTATCTGGAAACAGCTGCTGGTTATAGATTTGCTCGGCATCATGCTCCCTGAAAAACACGGGGAGGCTCTTCGGACATTTTGGAGACACCGTTTTTGCCATAAAATCAACATGTATCCACCCCATCCTGCGACAATAGCGACACCAGCCGCGCAGCGAACTCAACATCCTCAATATCGACCGTGGAGCTTTGCCTTGCTCTGCACACTGCATCTGCCACATCCTGGGCACCTGTGGTATTATATCTTCCACGTTGTCAATACCCTGACCATTCAGAAACGCTGCAAAAGCATTCAATTCTGACTCATACACGGTGTATGTAGCAGGCGACATGCGCCGCTCTGTTTTCACATACAGCAAGTAGCGTTGTATGGCATCTCCTACAGTCATACTACCATTGCAAAATTCTTTGATAATAGCGCCACCATAACTCAGGTATCTCATTCTGCATGGCGCGCTTATAATCAGCATAGGTACAGGGGATTATCAGATGGCGCATATACCGCTGGCGAAACTCCTCATTCTCACATGGAACCTCCACCCACCAACGGTCGGTCTTACGGCTCTTATAAAACACAATCTCCATATCCTGAGCATCCATATACACCACAAAGCGCTTATAATTAGTTTGATCAATATACGGGAAATCAGCCTGACGGTGCTGGTAGCCTTCAATAAAATACCATATAGCATGAGCCACCATGTGAGCCGTCTGCCCCATCTGGTCAAATGGCGGGTTCAACTCAAACAGCCCAAATACCGACACCTTGTCGCTAAAGCCTGCGAAGCGTGCTATCTGACACAACTGCTCACCATAAAAACCATGAGGAGAAGGATACGCATTAGCAGGAGCATCCGACTGCCGCACCGCACCAATATCCACCGAAACCATATCAGCATTACGCACCAGCGGCTCAGCACGTTGCATATCCTCTTGCAAGACACCCAGCCTATAGGCATCAAAATTCAGGTCGTTCATCAGCTTGATATGGTCATTACCCACCAGATAGCTCTGATAACCCATCACCGTGTAGTTAAACAGATAGTTGGGCTGCTGCATTATGATATGATTCAGATACGACCTGGATGTTACTTTTGGAGCATCAAAGATATCAAATCGAGAATCGACCGAACATATATTCACTATACGCCCCAAAACCTCGTAGGTCTTATACACCGCGTATGTCAAGTCCTGACCTCCACCCAACAGCACCACCGTAACCTGACGGTCCAACAAGTCTTGCAACACATCTATCAGCGCATAGTACGTATCCTCAACCTCTTTGCCAGGTATTAGATTTCCCAAGTCGTACATAGCAACATCCGACTGTGGCACTGCCAGCGCATACAGATACTCACGTATCGCATCGGGCGCTGCAGCACACCCCCTGTTGCCAACACTGCTCCTATCATCGGGTACTCCAAACAATACCAACGCCCCTTTAGGAACCTCAGGAAATTCTGAGTCCTCCGTATATACCACCATCTTGTTTGCCATTATCACCATGGCATCCTCACATATCAACGGTTTAGGATGGATGGCTACTGGACTAAAATAATGACTTATATCCATCTACTATATATTATTGATTATTTGTTTAATAACTGTCGTTTTTGTATCTTCGACTTATCGAAACCACTAATATATTACCAAAGTATAACCATCTGCCGACAAAGTAGCTCCGTATTGATAGAGGCTGCACGGAGTTTGGTTACCATCGATAGGTGCAGCATCCGCATAAACGCTGAATATGGTTTGCCATTTAGGACATTGTAGCACCGCACTCTCAAAGCCTTCCTGAGGGGCTACCGCCACATCTGGATCATTCGGACAAGCGCACTCAAAAGCCAAAAATTCACCATCCATCGAAGTGCGGACCACGAATATACCTTTATGACCTCTGTTAATCACCACATAACCACCCACATGGGTCAAATCACTCATCTCGGGCAACGACAAGTCCACCACCCCTCCATCACCATGTGGGACACCACATGTGTTATCTTTATTACACCCCATGGCAAAAAGCGCCACAGCACATATTATCAACCACTTACAACTCACGCCTTATCGACCCCATGCCAATTTTTGATGTATCGCTGTAAAGAAACTCTGGTTATACATTCGTACCAGATTGACTTGAAAATCAGCTTTACCTATCCTGATTGAATTATTGTTTGACAACAAAACACTGTCTGAATCCAGATTCAAGTGGTAATCGCCTTTCACATCCTCCACCACCAAGCGAATAGCCGCACTATCGGGCACAATAATAGGCCGCAGCGTAAGTCTGTGCGCACCGATGGGGGTGATTACAAAACAGCCACAGTCGGGTGTCAAAATAGGACCTCCACAACTCAACGAATAGGCTGTACTGCCAGTGGGAGTAGCCACGATAAGACCGTCGGCCGAATAAGTAGCCACAAATTCGTCATCTACATACAACGAGGTGTTCAACAATGGCTGATTGTCTGACCTATGCAGTACTGCCTCGTTCAAGGCATAGCTGGTGGGTTGTTTATCTCTACATACTTGAAGCAAAGTCCGCTGTTCCACCGCATAATTGCCTGCCAGCATCTCGTGCAACAACTGGTCCACATCATCCCTGCCCGCCGTTGTCAAAAAGCCAAGATGTCCAAAATTCAACCCCGCTACAGGCACACCGCTACATCCTATAGCATGCACCGAACTGAGCAAAGTGCCATCGCCACCTATCGACAACACCATATCTGGCAACGGGTTTTTCAAGCTTTCGCCTGCTGTCAATCTGGAAGTCTCTACCCCCAATACACCTAATCTGCATTCCAAATCAGACAGCACCTGCTGCATCTGTGCGTCACATTTCTTGGTATATAAAACTATATGCATCTGTTTTGGTATTTATACTACTTATTATCAATACACTACCGTCACCGTACCACGCTCCTCACCCAATGTGCCATCCATCCAGCGGCAACGCAACATATACACATACACACCTTGTGGCACCTGAACCCCATCGTGTTTGCCATCCCAACATTGGGTGTTATCGGTTGTTTCAAATACCAATGCCCCAAATCGGTTATATATCGACAACCTATAAAACTCCCAATTCAAAAACCTGAATATAGGACAAAACCTATTGTTGTCTATCCTCGACGGGGTAATCACATTGGGGAATACCACCCCTTTGGTACTTGCATCTGGAATATACGTCACGACCGGCACTGAATAACTCGACACCCGTTTGCACCTATCCAATGTTGACAAGCGGTAGCTATAACCCTCCGAACGGCTGGACAGCGTTATCCTGTCGGAATATGTAAACCGCTGGTTGCCATACGGGAAGGTGGCTATCTCCTGCCATTCACCATAATCATCCAGACGCCACAACACGTAATAGTCTGTCTCAAAAGCATCATCCACACTCATTTCCAGAGCAATCTCTCCCGATACTATATCGTATTCCGCCTTGTCAATCCGCAGATATTGAGCCGTATCGACGACACCTACCTCATACCTTACCACATTAGAATATACACAATAACTATTGTCGGAAGTACAAGCTCCGACCTTGAAGGCGACATCCATTATATCGTCAGCCACCGTGCAGGTATAGGTTACATCTCTGCGCGCTTCAATAGAGTCTATCCGTTCCCACGCACCCCCATCGGCCGACAAATATAACGCATAATAACTCACGTTGGAGACCAACTCTTTGAAATCTGGCCATTGCAAGACCACATCACGAGAACACTGCTGTGTGTATATTTTCAGCGGCAGATTGCCAAAATATTGAGTCCATGGACTCGCTTTTCCGCACGAGTCGAAAGCCAGCACCCTATAGGTATGCTGATCGGTAGCCCAATGATCAGCGCATACATAACTTGTCTCCGACACACCCCATATCGTGTCATAACTTTGGCATGGCACACCCGTACACAGACAATAACCCACAATATCTGTATCGGGCGATGGCGACCAAGTAAGCCTTATACGCCCCGAGACACCATCATCCGCGGCCGATATAGGTGTAGGAGGTTGCGTAGGGCCATTGTCGCGCATCACCTCTCCTACCGATATGGATACACCTCTAACGCAGCTATCATAAGCTTCTATCCGAAAAGAGACTGTATCGCCACAAACTCGGTGTGTAGCACAATAACGCAACACTGTAGTATCAGTAACCGCACCGCGGACTTCTTGCTCATACGGATAGCTGACCCACAGCGCATAATGCGGATTATACGGACCCACCACCGAATCCCACCGTAAGTCGGCACACAGCCCATCCACCGACACCCACAACCTCAACGACTGAGTGTCTTGCTGAGCACCAGCCATGCTTGTAACAAGCAACGCAGACATCAGCCCTAACAAACCGATGCTTTCGGCAAACCGAGCCTGCCAACCAGCCAAGCAGATGCAGACATGTTTGACTATATGCCGCCCCGCCTGTCCCGCCAGCCCAACCTGCCAGCGGACATGTCGGCGTACAAGGGGTGAAAAAAGGACTATTTTGAAAAAACGAATACGTTTCACAGCTACACAAAAAAACGGCACTTAGCCTTTTTTATTGTTAAGCACCAACACTATCCCCTGAAATATAATACTCCCCAATTTTCGGACAGCCGCATAGGTTAACATTAAGCCCTACTCTGCCAGGCAGAGCAGGGCTTAATGCCTTTAGTTTCGCAGACCATCCCTACAAGAGGATGATTATAAAATACCAGTCTCATCAACTATGAGGTCGCGATTCACCTTCACAACCCGCTTGTGTTCGCCAAGTTCCTTCACCAGGAAATCGTCCACCACACTCTCATCAAATTCGCGCAGGAAGGCAGCACGGATAAGGCTACACTTCTCATATACCGAATTGCTTTCCGAATTGCCGAGGTTCTTTATCGACAGCTCCATCTTTTGAAGATCCACGCGGTTAGAGATCTGCTTGTAATAGCCCATCAACTCCTTCTTGTGCCGCGAGAGGTCCTTGAAGGTTACCCCTTCAGGATGCTTGAGATAGAAGAGGTACAGCACCTTGGGCAATACCGACATCTTCACCTCGCGGTTGTCGTAGTCCGTCAAGTAGAATCGGAAATCGTTGGAGATGCGCAGATGGGAGGCTTGCACCTTAGGCACGTCAAAGAGGCTCTTGATTACCATCTCCGACACACCCTTGTTGCGCAGCTTTTCCACGCGCTCATTTATTTCTTCAATCAGCTGATGCTCTTCAGCGGTGAGCGTTGAAAGCGGTTTGGGCCCCAGCGAGAAGTAAATATTCTCTCCCACATTCGACAGGTAGTCCCTTAATATAGGAACAAGCTCATCCCTACGCTCCTCTGAGTCCGACAGGGGTTTGGTCTCCACAGCCGACGATGCAATAGTCTCCTCCTTGCGCACATCCTCCTTGTACGTCGCCTGACGAGTCTGCTTGCGGCTTGGCTCCGTGGGCAACGAGAAGTGCGAGAACACATAGAACTCACCCACTTCAGATCCTGGATTTCCGCCAGGGAACTTTTTATTGTACGTATTGAAACGCTTAAAGCGAAGCAACAAGGGGGTTCGAGGCATCGGCGAGAGCGCATTGTCGAAGAAAGTAAGATAAAAACGTTTCACTACCTCTGCATTCGTCAGACTCTGAGGCTGGAACGACATCCCAGGGTAGTTGTAATCCAGCCGTTCTTGGTTGAGACCCTGAATCATACGAGGCATATAGACGAACCGCATCTTCCGACTGCGGAACAACTCGACGATGTCATCGTAATACTCCTCGATGAAAGCCTCCAGCCAAGGATTCTCCTCTGGCTCGATAAAGATGATCTCATCATCTTGAGGCTCAAATGGCAATGCCTTCGAGATTGCCACATAGTATTTCGTCTCGTCCACAGGGGGGGGCGTTTGTGCTGCTTTCGTTTGCATGGCTTTTAACGTTTCATGAATTTCCTTGCGCCTCCTCTCCTGCTCCTCCTTTTCAATTCTAATTTTTTCAAGCCGTTTTTCTTTTCTTTTTTTAAGTTCTTTTATAATACACATACATTTAATTTTTTTTGAGAACATCGCACTTTCCGTTCTTCTCAACTGCAAGATTGGTGTCGTCTCGATGTTGTGTGTGATTATTTTTGATGTTTTTTGTCTCGACAAGTAGCGGTTTGCTCTGCCATGTTTCTAAGCAAAAAGTTAGTTTTTCATCAAATATTATGGTGGGACATCCAATCTGAGCATTGTACCACCGCTCCATAGCCGTCATCTTAATCGTAATAGACGATGCGCAGCTGCTTGTTGGCGTTGTCTATCTCAATCTTTCCCAGGCGGCTCAGCACCGTCTGACCCAGCAGCAAGGGAGCCTTCTGGTTCTTGACCACGCTGGCGCGCACGTTGCTCAGCGTCAGGCCGCCCAGCTCTACCGAGGAGAGGTTGATTACCGTGCCCTCCGACACATCGCCGTTGGCGGTCAGGTAGCGTTGCTTGCCCAGGATATCCTTCTCCGTTAGGTAGCCATTCTTTATCATAAAGGCTGCTTCCACACTGCTGATAGACACATCGCTGGCACCCGAATCGAAGATGAAGTATAGCGGCAGACCGTTGATGCTGCATTTCACCTCCGTCACGCCGCCCTTGCGGCTGAACGGCACCGTCACCACCCGTTGCTCGCCAAGCGTCACCTGGTCCGCCATGAAGGGGTGCGGCACCGATGCCCGCTCCTGCTCCAGACGACGGGCATAGTCGGCGATTAAGTCCTTGTATTGCGGCAAGTTGCGCAGGTTGTCCATATCGCTATCCAGCTCCGTATGGCGGATATCGCACCAGCCCGACTCAAAAGCCCGCTTCAGATAGTCCATGGCCTCCGTGGGGCGGTTCATCAGCGAGTAAAGGCAGGCGGCATCGTAATAGCCCGCCTCCTTCCGATGGGTCAGCATCGAGTCACACAGCCGCCGCGCCTCCGCCTCGTTGCCGAGGTAGAAGTGGCAATAGTGCGAGATAGTGGGATACGAGCGGAAAGTGTCCAGTTCTATGGCCTTGCGGTAGTCGCGCATAGCCGCCTTCGAGTCGCCCATCCGTTCATAGCCCTTGCCACGCAGGAAATGGTAATAAGCCTGCTGCGGGTCGAGCACCACGCAGACGTTAAAGTCCTCCATAGCACCCTCCATATCGCCTGCCTGCTGCCTTGCTTCGCCGCGGTAGTAGTAGCACTCCGCATTCTCTGGTTCCACCGCAGCGGCGCTCGTAGCCACCACAATGGCATCCTGCTCGTCGCCACGCATCCGCAGTATCTTACTCTTCAGCAACAGGTCCTCCACATCCGTGCTATCCTCCTCCAAAGCCTTATCGATAGCAGCCAAGGCGTCGTCGAACAGAGCCAGTTCCTTATAGCACCGAGCCATTCGCGAAGCGACAACATTGTTGGCACCCATAGTGTTAGCCTTGGCATACCACTCCAACGCCGTAGCATACTTTTTCTTGTAGTCATATACCGCCCCAAGGTATGACGGCCACGCATAGCTATTCGGCTCCTTGTTCATCTGCACCTTCAGGCGGCTCGTCATCGTAAGCATGGCACTATCGGCGAGGAATAACATCTCCAAGTACGCCTTGTTGTCACCGTCGATAGCCAGTGCGCGCACTATATCCGAAGCCGCCTCCTCAAAACGCCCCATATTACGGTAGCACTCCGCACGGAACGAGAACACACTCGAATAGTCGTCGTTCACAAGTCCTGTTACCTTGTCGAATATCGCCAACGCCTCGGCATAGCGTTCGCGATCCTTCATATTTCGACCCAGACCCATCCAGGCATAAGCATCGGTAGGGTTCAGTTCCGTCATCTTGCGGTAGTCGGCGTCAGCCTCGTCGTAACGATCTTGGTTATAGAGCAGGTTAGCCCGGTTGCTGTAGAAACCGCTCTCCTCAGGCTGCAGCTTGATGCACTGCGAGTAGTCGGCCAACGCCTTCTCTATCTCGCCGATGCTCTGATAGATGCCCGCACGGGTATTGTAGGCTGAAGCCAGATACTCCATGTCGCGCTTAGGCAAATACTTGATAGCCTTCTCCACCATCGGCAAAGCCGTCGAGTACATATCAGCCAAATAATAGATGCGAGCCAGCATCATATAGGCGTACCCGTTGTCGTCGTTATCGTTGATCTCGTTGATTAGGTATTCCGCCGCCGACTTATGGTCGTCGTTATTATACGCCTCGACGGCTCGTCGCATATTCAACGAATTCAGTTCCTTACGATCCTGAGCCATCACCACGCCCGCCATCAGCAGACAACCCATAATAACTGCAAATACTCTTTTCATGATTTAATGTTTTATTACCATTCCCGACCACCGTGCCGCACACCTAGCAAAAGAGGCACGCCCCATTACAATACCCACCAAGAAATAACGCACAACCAAAAGAAATATGATATCGACATGTAGAACGTTTCCGCCCTACATTCCTTGTTGACGACTCATAAGTTATTTTCCTAATTTTTTAAACAAATGATCAAGTTCGCCCAGCCACATAACCATAGATGTACCGAAAATAATGATCATCCAATTGGTAAAACCAAGACCACCTTTTGCCACATTAAACATCTCCTGAAGTCCTGGCACTTCCACAAGAAGAATCTGAACAACAAAAATAACTGTCGTAATGATAATGAACCACCTGGTTTTAGACCAGGAGAGTCCCTTGAAGGCCGAATCCGTAGTCATGAATGCCTTGGCATTGAACATATACCAAAAATGGAGCATCACAAAGATGGTGAAGAACAAGCCAAGTTCCATAGGTGTCAGTCCGTTAAACTCACCCCAAGAAAGGTTAAGCATACTCGAAAGGTTTGTCACATCGTTATGCTGGAAATAGAGTAAAAATGCAAGACAAATAAAAGCAAACGTAAGACCCACTCCAAGAATACTGCCACCTATTCCTTTAAGAATATGCTCTTCAATTGAACGAGGCTTCTCTGACATCACCTTGCGAGTCGGCGGCAATGAAGCCAATGCCAAAGCAGCAAAAGTATCCATAATCAGATTGACCCATAGCATTTGAGTAACAGTCAATGGAGATTCTGTTCCGATAAAAGCACCCACCAATACAATAAAACATGCAGTAACGTTCACAGTCATCTGGAAAAGGATAAAGCGCTTGATGTTCTTGTAGAGTGATCTGCCCCACATCACAGCATTAGCTATAGTACTAAACGAGTTATCCAAAATAGTCATATCGCTGGCCTCCTTAGCCACAGCGGTACCATCACCCATTGACAGTCCGACATGCGCAACATTTAATGCAGGAGCATCATTTGTCCCATCACCCGTAACAGCCACTACTTCATCCATCTCTTTCAACATTCTCACCACACGTTCTTTATCATTAGGACGAGCACGAGAGATTATCTTCACCTTTGGCAACCGGCTCTTTAGTTCATCATCAGACATATTCTGAATTTCTGGCCCGAACAGAATGTTCTCGTCATCGTCACCATCGTTCCACAGACCCACTTGGCGGCCAATTTCCTTAGCAGTACCTACCGTATCGCCAGTCACAATCTTTACTTGGATTCCAGCATCAAGACATTCCTTGATAGCACCCGGAACTTCAGGACGAATAGGATCAGATATTGCCACAACGCCCATCATTTTCAAAGAGCAAGTATCAATCAATTTGCCATCAAGAATCACATTGTCGTCATCTTTAAGCACTGCATAAGCCAAACCAAGGGTACGCTTTGCCTGACTCTGATATCCAAACAATTTCTCTTCAAACATAGTTCTTTCTTCACCAGAAACTCCACACAAATTCAATAAAATGTCGGGGGCTCCTGTCACATACAATACTCTACGATTTAAGACCATAGACCTAACGATAGTAGCCATATATTTAATCTCCGTAGAGAAAGGTATTCTATCTTTCACCTCCACCGACTCTCTTATATCGAGGTATTTTACCCCATTAGCATTCATCCATAACAACAATGCCCCTTCAGTTGGGCTACCAATAGCCTTAATCTTTTTCTCATCTGAAAAATCAAGATTTGCCGTGGTATTTGAGCCAATTGACTCTGCAACCAAACGAGAAAATTCGTCAGAACCTAATTTTTGGCCGTTCAGTTCGGGGAAGTACACCTCATGTACCTGCATTTGATTCTGTGTCAACGTACCTGTTTTATCGGTACAAATTACAGAAGTCGCACCCATAGTTTCACAAGCATGCATTGTACGAGGCAATGTATTCTGTTCCATTAGACGCTTCATACTGAATGCCAAACTCAAAGTTACTGCCATTGGCAGGCCTTCGGGCACCGCCACGACAATCAAAGTGACAGCAATCATGATGGTATCCAGTGTGTATTTTACGAAATTTACAGCATCAAAAGCACCATCTGGATGGATAAAATACATAATCAGGCGACCCACAATAATGAGGCCGGCGATCACATAACTGGCTTTTGTTATCAAGTCAGCAAGCCCATCGAGCTTTTGGCTCAATGGAGTAGGATCTCCTTCCTTAACTTGTGCGGCCTCAAACACCTCACCACAAGCAGTCTTATCGCCTACTGCAAATACCTTTGCCGTACAATAACCTTCAAGGATTGTCGTACCCTTCATGACATGATTCGACGGATATGTTGCTTCTTTGTCAAAATCAGCCTCATTAGTGGTCTTATGACATGATGGCTCACCCGTCAAAGTTGACTCGTTCAAGTTTAGAGTCAATGCTTCTAATAACTCACAATCAGCCGGAACCTCCTCACCAGTTGACAACAACACGATGTCACCTACAACAATATCCTTTCGGGGCACCTGGCACACATTATTGTTCCTAATAACCTTAACCAATGTGTCGTCATTTACTTGGTTCAGACTCTTGAACGTTTTTTCATTGCTTGCTTCAAGAATATGAGCAACGCCAGTAGCCAACAATACGGCAATTGCAATGCCAAGAGGTTCAAAATACGGACCCCATCCTATTGCTCCCCCCCACACAACTTGATAGAAAGTGATTGCACCAGAAAGGACAAGAGCAGCCATCAAAATAGTGATGAGGGGATCCATGTCAAACTTTCTTTCCTCATCATCCCAATCGCCGCCAAGGTATGCGACCAAGTACGTCAATAAAAAAAGCACACCTAAAATGATAGGACCAACCCACACGTTATTAGGCATACTGATTCCCAACATTGGCATGACAATAACCACCAGAGCAGATACGACTCCAAGTATCAATATTACTCTAAGCAGCCAAAAATGCATACAATCTTTAATTTTGTCCCAGATGGACTGTTCCTCAGGAGGTGTCAAAATATTGGCACCATACCGCTGACGGCTCTGCAGCACTTGCTCGTCAGTCAAACCCGTGTAGTGATGTTTTTCTTGTCCCATAATAATGATCTGTTTATTGTTAAAATATTTGTTTATAGTTGTTACTTGATGCAATAATCACACACACAAAACATAAATTATCAATCACGCATAAAGAATTCGTTCGACTTATTCCCTTTATCCATTATTCCAGTCGCACAACCTAATGATGCCAGAAATTTCGTTGCTTCATATGGCATATAAACCACTTTTCCATTCTCCCCATGCGACATCTCTTTTAAAGATTCTATATAGTTCATGGTCAAAACAAAATCCCTAACATTTTCTTTATTCCCAATAAAGCAATCTAACTCCTCGAACGATCTTCGCTGCGCTTCTGCGGAAATTTGCTGAGCTTTTGCCTTCGCCTCTGCTTCAAGCACTTCTTTTTGTTTTTCGGCTTCTGCTTCAATAATTACCTGTCTGTTTTTTGCCTCTGCGCGAGTAATGATCGCCGCCTTTTCGCCCTCACTTTCCAGAATCATACTACGTTTTTTTCGTTCCGACTCCATCTCCAAGGACATGGCTTGGATAATATTTTCAGGTGGTGTAATACTTTGTATTTCCACATTGGTTATCTCTATACCCCAAGCCTGTGTGATCTTATTGATGTCTTGCAGCATCGTTTTGCATATTTCGGTTCTCGACACTTGAGCCTCATCTAACGTTAGCATTCCAAACACATTACGCATGTTGGTCATCATCAATTGTGATATGCTTTCATAATAGTTAGATACAGCATATATTGCTTTTTCCGGTTGCTTTATCTTAAAAAAACCAATCCCATCAACCTCGCACTTTACATTATCTTTTGTGATAATGGTCTGCTTCCGAAAATCGCAAATAGTTTCACGCATATCCACTGTCGCTCTCACCTTCATTATCATTATCGGTAAAATAAAATGCAATCCCGGAGAAAAAGTTTTATAATATTTTCCTAAACATTCGATAACCTTTACCGTTGATTGTCTTACAATTGTGATTCCGCTTATTATATATACTATAATAAGAACAATTATAGTAGCTTTTAACAATAATAATTCGTAATTCATATTATTTATTTGTTTTAAGATTACTAAAACCATCTGGCAACACCACCATGATGCGAACAAGTCCCTCTTCTCGACTGACTGAAACTATATGAGCCGTCGCGGCATAAAGCGGTGGCTCCAGCTGGAGCTGAACTGTATCGTGTTGGTGACTGGACTCTGCGGCCATAAGAATTTGTGTAATATCTGACAGAGCTTGTTGGTCTTGCCACATTTCTTGGTGCACTATCTGATATATATCTTGTGCATACATATCCTATAGTACCGTTGTAATAGACTGGTACCCATGCACAATCACAATCATCCTCAATTTCAATTGTTGTCCCTCTCGGAATGACAGACAACACGGGAGAATACACAGTCGGTTCCACACGAATATTCAGATTGGCCGTAGTGTATTTTGTTTTGGCTTCAATATTACCCAAAAGCAATGGGAGCAATAGTACAACAATTGATAGATACTTTTTCATAACCAAATCCTCCAATATTTACCAAGTCCAGATTGTTGTTGTACTACTATTGCTACGATGTGTATCTTCAGACTGCCCCCAGATATTGGTTTCGGATGTAGTGGTTCCTGTGGTGTTTCCATCAGCATCCTTGTAAGTTGTTTGCCGCTGCCCCCAGAGATTTGTTTCAGTAGTTGAAGTACCCGTAATTTGTCCAGAAGCATCTTTATAGGTAGTCTGTTGCTTCCCCAAAAAATCGGTACTCATGGTTTGTGTCCCTGTAATACGACCATACGCATCTCTATCTGTGGTCACCTGCTGTCCCCATACATTTGATGATGTTGTTGACGTACCGGTAACGCATCCATACGCATCTCGATGCGTAGTTTGCTGTTGTCCCCACATATTGGTGCCAGTGGTTGAAGTACCAGTAGTACGCCCATAGGCATCTTTATGGGTAGTCTGTTGACGACCCGATGCATTGGTACCAGTAGTCGAAGTACCTACTCTGTAAGTTTGAGCCATCATTGCTGTGGCAAATACTGTTGCTGCAATAGCAAGAAATACTTTTTTCATAAGATTATTTTTTTAATAATTTCTATTGCAAAAGTATTTCCGTTTCTCAGTTTTGATGCCAACTTGGAAATATTATCATTGAGTCCATCAGAGCGACCCTCATAATAACTGTAACATTCCCTTAAATTACAACATCCACTATTCCCATTATACCATTGGATGTCTGCATTTTAATCCTTCTTGAATCCAGACGGATTTTAAACACGCCATCTGAATCCTTGGTAATTGAATAATCGTCAACATTTCTAAGCTCGCCTCGCATTGCCCTAATTTTTGCTCTGATATTTGCCACAATAGGTCCTCTAATGTTTTGCAATGTTATGTCTGGTGCCTTCCCCTTTTCCCCACCAAATAACTCATACACCTTTTCATAAAGAGAATAGGCTTCAACCATCCTCTTTTTGTACGACAGAAGTTGTTTTGCGTTAGAAGGCTGGTTGAAACTCACCCCTCCTGATCTTGACATCAAAGCCATCCAAAAATAGAAAGCCTTCTCTTTCTTTCTCAATCCTTCCAAACTTCGATCCAGTTCAGGGAAACGAATTTCACCTTTATAAGGATTTATCTCTATAGAACAATCAATGCCTGAACTGATGGCATACATGTCAAAAAGCTGCTTGTAAAAACCATGATATAGAAACCTTCCTTTTGCTTCATCCACATTTGATACCAGCACCTTATCTGAACTGAGCATACCTTTGAATTTGTCCACTAATTTATTTGTTGTATCTACCACGCTGCCATCCACATCGATCCTTAAAAAATTACCCATCAAACGATTTCCAACATAATCACTACTAATCTTTATTAACAGTGATGGATTTTTCTCTAACAAACCATCCATTCCTAACCTGGTACACAATTGTTCTTTGCAAAACTGGACAGTAGTCATGTTTGAGAGATGCTCGATTAGTTTCTCCAATTCCGAGCCACTTAGATTTGGAGCCAAAAATGCCGCTACGGATGCAAATGTCGATTCATTGTACTGTGAATAATGTTTAGCAACACAAGGTATATATATAAAATTGCCACCTATTGTACGATACTCATTAACAAGACTCCTATAGTTAGACACAATCTCATTATTTACCCCCTCATCATATCTCCCTTCCACATAGACAACTTGATTAGGCTCAATTTTCAAATCAGGACTATACACGGAGTACACATTCCCATCCTCATTCAAACAATAATCCAAAGCCAACATGAGTCTGGCTTCAGTTGGGTCACAGAACCCGTCACTTACAGTCATCTCACAACAGTCGAAGTAAAACTCCTTCCTCAACCGTACTCCAGCCTTGCTCATAACAGACATAGCCTCAGACAACGGCAGTTGCATGGCAGAGCGTTCATCAGAATTTTGAATCCCATATTTTTCTTTCAAACGTGAATACATATCCATCTCACCAACATCGATAATCGAGTCGGCCTTAATCAAATCAGAGATGATTCTTGTGATGGCTATGCGCTCAGTATTTTTCACATTAAGCAAAAAGTATTTTCTACATTCTTAGTTTCGATTGATAATTAACCCCAGTTCTTAAATATGTCATCAGTAATACAACTCCGACGAAAGACACCAAAACACCGATGAGACCACCTCCGAAGGTGTCATATACCCCATGTAATAAAGCCGGAATCGCAATGGCAAGGCAATACAATCCTTTTCTATATTTTGGATACAGATGAGCAAAAGCCGAAAAATAACCTGCTATTCCACACCATATTGCATGTAAGAATGGCAAACAAGTAAGACGTGCAATATTCATAAAAAAAGCACCAGTATAATCTAATTCAACATTTACCCCCATCTGATATTGAACGCCTTCAAACACACCAAATGCAATACCCGACATCAATCCATAAAACACCATTGTTTGAGGAATCATAGGTTCTTTTGCCTTTGAAAGCACTATCCATATTGGAATTGCCTTGACTATTTCTTCTGTTACTCCAACCGCAAAAACATAATACAATAACCGCCCCACAAAACCTATTTTACCTTGTAAGAAATAAAAAGGATTGAGATAATTAGCACCTATTCCAAATATAAAAAAAACAGCAATCTGCGTTAGAAAGAATATTAAAACCGTTTTTTTTACAGACACTTGACTTGTCTTGAAAAGATAGAAAAAGAATAGTCCCCAAATAATGGAAAAATACAAGGATATTGAATAGAAAACAATAAATGGAAAGATATCAGATAGCCACCCTATCAAACTAATCAACAATAGTGGGACTAACCCGACAATCGATAAAACCAATAACCTTTTATCAGACTTCAAAGGTGATGAATTCAAAAGGCCTTTCGGAAATATCAATTCCTGCCCTATTGCTTTTATTTGGCTCAAAAGGGAACCTTTTTGAGGAATCTTGACTTTAATTCTCTTCGCCCTTAAAAAACTCTTGACAGGACATATCTCGTTGGGTTTTGCATCATCAAAAATTTGATCATGAAGCAATATTTGACCACCTTCGACATATTGCCGGATGACATCAATGGAGTAAGGACCATATTGTTGTGAATTTCTGATTATATAAAGCATAACCTATAATAATCAACGAATGCACCCCCAAAAAAGTCCAAACAATATCAGCAAAGCAATAATCACCAAATATATCAGCACAAATATCCCATATAACTTCCAAAACCTCTTATTATACTTTACCGCATTCAAAAGTTTTTCCATGTTAGGTTCTTTGTATGCCTCGGTAATTGATTGACTACATCCGTTCAGATATATCAATGGGAATAAACTTATAATTGCAACAACTATATATATCACCCCCATCCAAATAGATGGAATACCATTCACATCACCACGATCTGAAAATATCATTAATACACCCACCCCAAAAACAAACAATTCTCCAACCAGACCAACTATTGACAAAAAGCGCATCCATTTTGCCGTTTCAGTCAGAATCTCCTTTATGGTAGATTCATTGTCCGCCATGACATCTTTGAAATCTTTCATGTTTTTAATTATTAACAATTTGAACTATTACTAGCCTATCCCCGTCATTCTTACCTAAAAGAATCTTCTTGCCTTCGGTAAGTTCAACAGACTGACCTTTCTCAATTTTAGTGTCCGTGTCTTTATCCCACAGTTCAGGTAGCCGTCTGTTTATAAGAATCCATTTCCCATTATGGAAGTGGAAATCACCGACAGGTCTTTTCTGGTCATCGGTCAGCTTTTCATTTGGAAAAATAAACTTATTCACATGCCATAGGTACATTGACTGTTTGCTATACACCATCAATCGATAGTTATCAGGGCGAAAATTTCCGTGACCATAGGAAGAATAAAAATTCAATATGGGCAATTGTCCATGATACTCAGTACCACAGAACGGACATTTCGGTTTTGTTGAGTTGTCAAAGACAAACCAATGTGCTTTGCAATTCGGATTCTGACATGGCTGCATAAGGTCTGTAGTCTTTACGAGAGCCGTAACCCAATCATCTGCTGTTGGTCGCATAGTCGGATTGTGTAATCCATCAATGAAAGCCTTGTCAAAAAGTTCCTTCAAATATGGACCACAAATTGTATATGGCAGTTTAGTTACATCGCCCTGCGGCAATTCACTTGGTGCCAGTTGGTCAACTTTGGGTCTGTTACTTTTATCTGTTGGATGTTCAATAAATAGTGCCTTAGATCCCATTGACAACTCTTCATCTTTTGCTGCATCAAGATCATTAACCTTGCCTCCTCTTAAAGGATGACGGTAAAGAAGATACATGTATATCAAAACAGACAAAGCATGTCGGTCTGTTTGAATACTTGGAAGTTTCTTGTTGGGATCTCCAATTTTTAAACCACGCGTTTCAAGTACTTCTGGAGCAATAAAATCCGGTGTACCCACAACATCTGGTAGATATTTACCAGGCACAACTAATCCGTCACAGTCGATTATATTAGCTCTTCCGGACTTAGGATCAACAAGGACATTCTTATAAGAAAGATCTGAATGTGCAAGACCGGCCGCGTGCAAACGCTTCACGGCACGAGCTATTTGGATGCACATGTGGAAATGAGTCAACCAAGTTCCCTTATGTTCATCTTCGATAAACTTATTGCGCAATTTTGCCGATGCGAACCATTTTCCCTCTTTCTCCTTTCCTTTGAAGCGTCCACTATCAAAGAAAAAATGTTTCGCATATGCTGGGCAAACAATACCTAATTTGCCATTCCATTCGACCATTTTAGTCGGCCAACAAAACAGATTCTTCCAATAATCGCCACCTACTTGGTTGAAGATACGTTCGCGATATACACCCGTAATGTTATTTAAGCGATCTTTGGTGTTCGCATCTTGTGGAGTTCGGAAGAAACCAACAACATATGATTTATCAGGGCTAAAGTACACATCTTTCATTGCACCAGAGCCTATTACTTCATCAACAAACTCAACAACCGAACCATCGGTTGCTGTTAGGCTAATCGTCTGTGGCATATTTAATACAATATTACAATGGTTCTATCATCATGGTTGCCCGGGGACCAGAAATCTAACCAACGAAGAAGTTGATACTTAGATTCCTCATTGTCATCCGACAAGTCAACTCCAGGAATCTCATCGTTCTTGAACCCATCGTGTAGTTTATCCCAAAACTCATCCCATTTCTCAATAGAGTGCAAATTATTGTCTGTTTCAAACATCGGATCGGACACCCCATCGGTCATGAGCATAAGCGCAGTAAAATCGTCCTCTATAGAGAAACGGAGACGATCCATAACAGATTTAGCATCCTTAAATACCTCTGGCATGGTAAGAAATCGAGTTTGTCCAGAAAACTCACCTTCGTCTGGAACACCCAATAACTTATGTGTACCCTTTTCTCTATTGTACAAACACATAGCGCCATCGCCAACCCAGTATGAAGCCACGAACCATCCAAATTCAAATTTCTTACAAATTGCGAACATCAAAGTTGTTGCAAAATCCTTTGCCGAAACACTGTCATTCGCATCTGCGGCAACTTTTATGGCTTTATGTGCCTTAAAGGCCCCATTGCCAACGATGTTATAGATGATTTTACTCATTTCTCGACGAGCATTGTCGTCATCTTTTGCATCATTGTACGCACGTATTTTAGTTTCAAAATCCTCACAATTCTTTAATTGATCCAAACAATGGTCAACAACTATGTTACATGCAATTTCGGATCCTCTCCTTGACAATTTAGCAGAACCAGCTCCATCTGCTACAGCTATAATATACCAATCGGACTCATCACAATGATGTATTTTGAAATGATCATCGCGTGCTTTGCCTTCTTGGGCATGCGAACGACCACGCTGACTTGCTGCTACAATATCCTTACGAGGCTCTGAGCCATTTTTTTCTTCAACCTTAACATATTCGCATTCAAAATCTGGTTTATAGAAAGGTATATCCTTGCTGGTCGGAATATTTTTCCAAAGCAATCGAGGGTCAGGATTAAACGCTATAGGAATGTCTACCGATGATATGGGCTCTCCATAAATCCAGCCCTTATACTTATAATAAAGAGTAATAATCGAGTCGCCACTTTCCAAAGGCTTCCCTGATAGCCTCAAAATTAGTTTTGCTGGTGGCACATCCTTATGTCTGGCATCTTCCTGTGCATGCTTATTTCCTGTTGGAATATC
>JAGHVA010000162.1 GCA_018064565.1 Candidatus Colimorpha onthohippi | reverse complement strand
ATGACCCGCTTTGCGCATCAGTCGCACAAGCAGCGGACTCTTATAGGCGGCAATACCGCCCGTTATCCCGACAATGATATTCACTTACTTGTCCTCTTTTTCAGCAGTGGCCTTGTTCTCCAACTCTTGCATGTGGCGGGCGCGCTGATCCTCTTTGTTAGGGTTGCGGTAGCTCAGTTTGTTGTTCAAATACTCTTCGGTGGCGGTCAGCGTGGGCTTAGGCATCTGCTCAAAGTGGCGGACAATCTCAACCTGTTCGCGATTCTCGTAGTAGTCGTCCATAGTGTCGCGACCCGAACCAAACTCCTCCAGTTTTTTCTGAAGCTCACGCTTCTCGTTACTTGCTATCTGATTGGCACGTTTAGATAGCATTGCCACGGTCTCATAGATATTGCCAGTTTGCTGACTGAAGTTAGCCGTGTTACGAGTAATGGTGGTGGTCACCTTCTTTTTCTTGTCTTCCATCTTCGTTATATATGTATTTGTTTTTGTGTACTGAAATGCTTACTTTTTGGTGATAGTCCCCTCTTGCTCCAAACGAGCAAGTGCAGCCTTGCTCTTGGTATAGATATCTTGAGCCTCGCTCAGCCGTTTCGAGTCAGCAAACGATGTGGCGAATTTGTCAAAGTCGTTCACCACCTGCTGCATGCGCTCTTTGATCTTGTCATCGGTGCTGTTGATGGCATATTCATAGCCTGCACTAAGCAGGTAGAACATGGCATCCTCACGGTATTTCGACTCGGGGTAGTTGTTGATGAATGTCTGCATGGAGATATACGCTGCGTGATACGATTCAATCAAGTAGTAACCGTATGCAATCTCATATTCCTTTTTCATCAGTTTGTCGCGCAACTCATCTAAATAGGTGTTCACCTCAGGTATATGCACACTCTGTGGATACCGCTCAGCAAAGTGTTCAAGCTCTTTTACTGCCTCTTTCGACGTGCTCTGATCCAGCGTGTAGGGCGACGACTCCATATATTTGCAATATGCCGATAAGTACGAGGCCTCCTCGGTCCGCTCGCTGTATGGAAACTGACGGGTGAAATGCTTAAACTGGTATCCAGCGGTGTAGTAATCCTTCTCCTTGTAGAGCGATTGGGCATAGTACCACGAAATGTTCTCTGCATTCTCCTTTCCGCGATAATGCAACGTCAAATTTTCAAATAGTTGGATTGCTTTGGTAAAGCGGTTCTCGTTGTAGTAGCGCATGGCAGCCTCATACTTACCATCATAATCGTTGCTTTTCAACAACCGCTCATACCCCCCGCAACTGTATAAAAATACAATAGTTACGAGTATAATGACATTATTACGCCAATTTTTCATAGGTCTGCAAAAGTACATTTTTTTTTGAATGTGGACAAAAATATGCGTACGAGATAATTTTTGGAAAATTTTCATTTACGCTTTTTTTTGTTTTTTTTATTTTTTTTGTATTTTTGCCAATTATTTGTATGACTGTCAACGGCTGCGATACTATCTGTCTAAGAGGTTCGTCGTATGCTGTAATTCGTTGTGTATTAAAATGCTTAACTAAATATACTCTTGATATTATGACGCTTCGTTTTGCTGCAAAGGTTAGTTCTTTTTATCGCTTGTTTCTGTTTTTTGGGGTGCTGTTTGGGACTGTAGGTCTTGTGCAAGCTCAAAAAACAGTTACTCCAGCGGGAGGTGATGTTAAGGTTCCTGGTGTGGGGTCGTTGAGTGTTACGTTTGGGCAACCTGCCGATATGATTTTCTCCTCCACCAAGATGCCAAACGAAGGTGTGCAGCAACCTTATCTGCACAACCACGATACCGTTGAGGCAACTGTGTGCCAAGGAATGGCCTATTCCAGTGGTTTGTTTGCAATCGCTTCGGCTCAAACCGCCCAAGTGGGTGTGTTCTATTTCGACACTACGCTTCGTGATGCAAATCTATTTGGAGGTGATTCGATTGTTACGCTTAAGTTGACGGTACTGCCAACGATAAGTGTTACCATCAAGGATACTGCCTGTGATCAGTTCTTGTGGGGAACCCAATTGTTGACTTCATCGGGTAGTTTTGACAGTACGTTTCATACCCAGCAGGGCTGCGACAGCGTGGTTACGCTGAACCTGACTATCAACCAGAGCAATGCGGGCATCGCTACCTTCACAGCGTGCGACAGCTTCGAGTGGCACGGCACGAAATACTATGCCGCCAACACGACCGACACGATACACGCTCGCAACATAGATGGCTGCGACAGTGTGGTGACGCTGAACCTGACCCTCAACCATAGCAACACGGGCGACACTACAGCAGTGGCATGCGACAGTTTTGTATGGCATGGCAAGAAACTCCTCCTTACAAACAATACCGACACGATACACGCTCGCAACGCCGCAGGCTGCGACAGCGTCGTAACGCTGAACCTGACGCTCAACCATAGCAACACGGGCGACACCACGGCAGTGGCATGCGACAGTTTTGTATGGCATGGCAAGAAACTCCTCCTTACAAACAATACCGACACGATACACGCTCGCAACATAGAGGGCTGCGACAGCGTCGTAACGCTGAACCTGACCATCAACCACAGCAACACGGGCATCGCTACCTTCACAGCATGCGACAGCTTCGAATGGAACGGCAAGAAATATTATGCCGACAACATGACCGACACGATGCACGCCGTCAATGCAACTCATTGCGACAGCATCGTAACACTGAACCTGACCCTCAACTCTTCAATATCGCAGAATGAGGTATTGACCGTCAACGAAAATGAACTGCCCTACGACTGGCGTGATACAACGTTTGGGGCTGGCTCACAGGACAGCATCCACCATTTCTACCGCAAGACAGCACAGCTGTGCGACAGTGTAGTTACCTTGACTTTTAGCGTAAACCGCAACGGACATTATCATCGTTATGAAGTGGCCTGCGATAGCTTCAGTTGGGATGACAATCCCACTGCAACGGTGTATAAAGCGTCGGGCAATTACGATTCGTTATTCACGACAGCCAGTGGCACCGATAGTGTTGTAACGTTACACCTCACGCTGCGTTATAGTAAAACAGGCGACACTATAGCCACAGCCTGCGATAGTTTCTCTTGGCATGGTATTACCTATAAGCATAGCCAGACACCTACGTTCAGCGATGTTACCTCCGATGGTTGTGATAGCATAGTAACACTCAGGTTGACTGTTTATAACTCTGTGGCGCAGTCGGAAAATCTCGTTGTGGATGAAAACGACCTGCCTTACACATGGCGCGACACAACGTTTGCGGAAGGATCGCAAGATAGCGTCCACCACTTCTATCGTAAGACAATCAATCAATGCGATAGCACCGTTACCCTGACTTTCAGCGTGAACCGCAACGGACATTATAACCGTTATGAAGTGGCCTGCGACAGCTTCCTTTGGGACGGCAACCCTGCCGCTGTATATAAGTCGTCGGGCGATTATGACTCCACCTTTATGGCATTCAACGGTACCGACAGTGTCGTAACGCTCCACCTGACTATCAATCACAGCGCCACGGGCGACACTATCGCTAACGTGTGTGATAGCTTCAAATGGCATGGTATCACATACGTAAACAGCCAGTTGCCAACGTCGAAGGAGGTGTCTGCAAATGGATGCGACAGTATCGTAACCTTACATCTCACGGTCAACAACAGTATTTATGTTGATACGTTGGCTATTGCTTGCGACAGCTTCTTATGGCATGACGTGGTTTATTACAACTCAGCCAATCCAAAAGATACCAGCTCGACCGCTGCTGGATGCGATAGTATTGTTACCCTCCATCTGGTTGTCAATCATAAGGTAGAAACTACGATAGACAGCTCCATTTGTTTTAGCCAGCTGGTGTTTACATGGAACAACAAGCAGTTCAGCAGTGCTGGTCGCGACACAGCACACTTGGTGGCAGAGAATGGGTGTGATAGTATTGTTACGATGGTTGTGAAAGTCAAACAGACGTACAATATCCCGCAATCGCGGTCTATATGCGCAAGCGAATTGCCTTATACTTGGAATGATGTCGTGTTTACTGCTTCGGGCAGTAAGAACGATACACTTTCTACTATCGACAACTGCGACAGTGTCGTAGCTATGACGCTCTTTGTCAAGGATGAGCAGCATAATGTATATGTCAAGGAGGCATGCGACAGTTTTGTATGGGACAACAACGGTGTGGTGTTGAGATACGCTACTCTTGGTGTGATTGAGGATACCCATTCGTATCTCTTGTCCAATGGATGCTATGGTGTAGATACCCTCCGTCTGACGCTCCATGCACACAGTGCGCACAATATTACTGTAACATCGTGCGATTACTACACTTGGGATCGTGATGGTGTCAAGTACCTTGCGGATACCACAACCTATTATCGTTATACCGACAGCAATGGTTGTGCCTCGGCAGATACGCTCATGCTCCGTATTAACTACAACAGCAATATGCCACATATTGTAACGGCTTGCGACAGTTTTGAATGGATTTGTCATGGCTCGTATGTGGGTACTTATAGTCATGACACCACCAAGACATTCGCCTATCAGAACGAAGATGGTTGTTACAGCGTAGATACACTTTATCTGACGATAACATCGGGAACGTACCGTTCTGCCGTTGTTGACGTGTGCGATTCGTTCAGGTGGACAGCCGATACCTTAAACACACATGGAACGGGTTTGAGGTATATAGAAGGCGGTCAATATCTGAGTGGTTATCACAACGAGGACGATTGTCCGAGTGTGGATACGCTCCATTTGACGTTACGTTATGCTACCAGCGAGGCTCGTTCTGCTTTTGCTTGCGACAGCTTTGTCTGGGTTAACCGTCAGGATACGTTGCCAACCTATTTCGCATCGGGCAGTTACACGCATCCTTATCTCGCCGAGAATGGGTGCCCAAGCGCAGATACCTTGCGGCTTACCTTGGGCTACACGAACACCGCTATCGACAATAAGGTTACTTGCGACAGCTTGTGGTGGAACGGCAACTGGTATAGCAAGTCAACCTACACGCCGACCTACACCTGCTTGAATAGCAGTGGGTGCGACAGCACGGTTACACTCCACCTCACGCTTGCTTACAGCACTTCTGCCACTGTCATCGTGCGCGCCTGCGGCAGCTACTTCTGGAACGACTCGCTCTATACCTCCTCCACTCAGGATGTGTTCCATTCGTATAGTGCTGAGGGCTGCGATAGCAATACCTATCTCAGTCTTGAGATCTATCCTGTAGTAGATACTATCGTGGAGGTGGCAGCTTGTGAACACTACAAGTGGCATGGTGTTACCTATCGCACTTCTACCGATGAGCCTCGCGTCCTGCTCAGCGACATCCATGGCTGCGACAGCCTGGTTAACCTGCACTTGACAATCAATCATAACTCGACCGCACACTTGGAGGCGCAGGCTGCCGATTACTACAATTATAAAAGCAAGCAGTACTTCTACTCAGGCGAATACGTGGATACCCTCACCAACAGCGTTGGTTGCGACAGCTTGGTGGTGCTCAATTTGTCTATCATCCATAACAAGCCGCTGCCCGAAATTCAGGCATACGGCAACCAGACGGTGATGATCAATCACTTCCCCAACGGTACCAATCTCCCTCGTGTCGATTATCTCGCCTACCGTTGGTATCGTGATGGAAAGCGCATCTCGGGTGCCACCGACGACTATTTTGCCAATGCAGGCTATGCTGCACTCAATGGAACCTATTACTGTGAGGTGCCTACCGACGAGAGTCGTCAGTATTGGGTGCGTTCAAACAGCATCACCTTCGGCGCCGTCAAGGGCTCTATTGTTGACATGACATCACCGCAGTTAGAGCTGTATCCCAACCCAGTGGCTCAAAATCATAACCTGACGGTTGTCTTGGCTCAGAAGGCGGATGAGCTGTTGGAAGGCAGTACGCTTACGCTCTACGACCTGCAAGGTCGCATGCACTATACCATGCCTGTAACGAATATCGTACATACCTTGCAGGCTTCCTATCCTGCTGGTGTCTATACGCTGGTTTACCAAATCTCCGATAGTCAGTTGAAGGCCATCAAGGTCATCATCAAATAGTATTCAATCTACAATGTCAAAGAATATCACTTTTTTTCTGCTTTTAGCCTTGCTGTTGACCACAGCGCAGGCGCAGCGGCGCATGGTGAAGCCTTTTACCTTGGCGCGGGAGCATAACATAACCATTGCCGCTCAAGGCGGTTTGGGTATGTTGGCTGTAAACAACACCATCGGGGCACCCACCACTAAGGGCTTTGCCGCTGCGGGCGATGTGGGTTATACCTTTATGTTTACGCTCAATGTGGGTCTGCATGCAGGTGTAGGTTTTTCTTATACTACATCGGGCTATAGCAACCCAAGCTTGCGGTCGGTCTATTTAGATGATGTCCGCACCTACGACGAGGAGACTGACTTTGTCGGCAATGCCGACATCGTGAGCACTACTTCCAATGTAGAGGAGACATACAAAACCATGATGGTCGATATCCCGATACAGATGGCGTTTGTGTTCAAACGTGTGTGGTGCAACGCTGGTGTCCGGCTGTCGTTGCCGTTGAGCGTGGATGCTACCTACACTGCTGGACCTACCTCTCGCGGCATAGGGTATATCTACAACACCGGTGTCGATTTCCCAGACCCTATCCCGTTGGGCGACGATTATCGTGTGGCAGCCACATCGGGCAGTTATAAGGTTGAGCCTGCGAGTGGCAAGATGTTGGTCTCGCTTGCTATCGAAGGCGGTTACCGTATCCCCGTCAGCCTCACACAAGAGCTCTATATTGGTGCATATATCGACTATTCCCTCAACCGTATCGACAGCGACAATACTGTCCAATATGTGTCGTACGATGCCAGTCATAGCAATCCTACATTCCATGGCGCTTTGCAATCAAGTGCTACCGATGGCTATAAGTATTGTTCAATGGGTCTTCGCCTCTACTATTCGTTTGGTTTTGGAGGCAAGGTAAGGTAATAAATGGTGATTATGTCCGCTCATTGTTGCTTGTATTTTTGCGTGTTTTTCAAAAAAATATTATATTTGCACCCGATTTATTGTGCATATCTGTATCTTTGAAACAAAATATTATAGTAATATGAAACTGCGTTTATTGTTTTATGCTATCTTTGTGGTCTTGTCGTTTGCCGCATTCCCGCTTTTGGCGCAGCAGCCGCACAAGTTCTCGTATCAGGCTGTGGTTCGTGATGCCAGCAATCATTTAGTTCGGAATGGTTCGGTAGGTGTCCGAGTCTCGCTGTACGAGGGCAATCCGACTGATGTGATGCAACCGGGTGTGCTAAAATATCAAGAAACTCAGTCGGCTACTACCAACGACAACGGTCTCTATACGGTTGTGATAGGCGATGGTGCTGTGGTAAGCGGTGCTTTGGCTTCGGTGCAGTGGTCAACGGCGGATATCTATCTCAGGATTGAGGCAGACCCGCTGGGCGGCACCAACTATACGCTCACTCTCACCCACCAGCTGCTCGCAGTGCCGTACGCTTTGTATTGCAACGAGAATCAGACTTTGGTAGATGTGCTTACTATCGACAACCATGCTGGAATGCATCAAATCAAAGAGGTAGCTCCCCCAACTGAGTGTTACGATGCCGTTACTAAATGCTATTTCGACAGCATTATGACTACGCTGGTAGATCTGCTCGACAACCACCGCTACGACTCTAACCGTGTGGCTTGCGACTCGGTCCACTTCAACGGGATGGTGCTCCGCCAGTCGGGCATGTATCTCAAGACTCTCAAAAACGCAGCCTACGATGGTACCGATTCGGTGGTGGTGCTGCGTCTTACCATCCACCCCGGCACACACCTCCAGATTTACGACACCGCCTGCACGGGTTCCTATACGTGGAATCAATGTCCGCAATACCCCTGCACCTATGGTCATGGCACGGGCAGCAGCTACACGACAGCAGGCATCTATGCCGGACCAGTTTATATAGACCAATACAACTGCCCGTCGCAGGATACCCTTCATCTGCATTTCGGCTCGGGCAATATGGGACATCTCTACGATACGGCTTGCTTCAGCTACACTTGGCAGGGCAACCCCTACTTTACCTCTACCGATCAGCCTGCCACGGTGGGGCATAACGCGTCGGGGTGCGACAGTATCGTCACGCTCCACCTCACCATCCTCCACGAGGCTACAGGCTATGGCATCGGCACCGACGTGCAGACGTCGTGTGGTGCCTACACCTGGCCGCTCAATGGTCAGACCTATACCGAAGTGCCGTCGCCCGCACCTACCAAGCTGCTTGCTGGCGCTGGTGCTCATGGCTGCGACAGTATGGTTACGCTCAGCCTCACCATCCATACCACCGAGCCTGTGGTCGATATGCAGCAAGTGTGTAGCGGGGCTACCCTGACATGGTACGGCAAGGGCTACACCTCGGCAACGACCGATGGCAGCCAGACCCATCCGTTTACCGACGTACATGGTTGCGCTCGCGACTCGGTGCTATACCTCACGTTGATTACCCCGCAAAACTACGACACCACGGTGTATGTCTGCTCGGGCAGCGGGTCGCATACCACGTTTACCTGGTCGGGAACGCATGGCAACAATATCCCATATTCGTACAGCGATGGCGGATCCGACTATACGCACCCCAATTACTATGATGCCAACGGTTGTGCAGCCACCTCGACGTTGCACCTGCTCAAAGCCGACCCCTCCTATTACGACAACGGCACCCCGCAGAGCTTAGGCGTAGTCCAGAGCTCGACATTGCCTCAAACGGTCCAATGCAAGACCTTCGCAGCTGGCACAGCGGTGGGCGTGTATGAGTTTACCTGTCTTACAGGGCAGAACGTTACCACGCAGTGCGACGACAGCACGCGCTACACGCTGACCATAGCGGTGCCTTGTGGCAGCAAGACGGTGCAGAACATCTGCGCTACCAATGTACCATACGCTTGGAATAGTGGCAGCTACAGCACCACAGGTACTTACTATTACAACTATGGCGCAGGGTGTGCCGACACCTTGGTGCTTACGGTCGAGAATCCTTCGGTAACGCTCGGCAATATCAAAGCCAACAACACAGCCATGACGTCGATCGAGGTGGATAAGAACGCCGAGTTGACGCTTGCCGCCAACGTGAGCAGCTACAACGGAAGCCTCAGCTATAAGTGGTCCACAAGCAGCAACTTTAGTTCGGTAGCAAGTACAAGCAGCACTTATAGTCCTGGCACCTCCACCACAGGCACCACCACCTATTACCTCCGCGTAACGGCATCTACCGCAGCAGGCTGCGAGACCTACCAAGATAAGAGTATCGATGTTACGGTAAAAGATGCCTGCAATGTAACGATAAGTAAATTGAATTGGGAAAAAGTTGGTACAGTTATTAGGTATTACCCATTTGCTTTGAAAGCATCGTATTCTGTTTCGCCTTCTGATGCTACCTTGGAATGGTCCTGGAGGAGAGTATCAAGTGCTAATGGTACTTTTGAGTCAACGCCAAGCTATTTGGTAGGAGATGCAAGTGGCAGTGTCGCATATGTTTTCCCAGAAAGCTCGTCTGGTACTTATTGGTATGAAGTTAAGCTAACGGCAACTTCTGGCGGGTGCTCGGTCTCGAAAACCTTTTCAAACAATAATGTGGGCATGTCAAGTGGGTCTAAAGGAACTAATTTGGCTTTCACGGTTACGAAGTCTGGTAAAACAATTACGGTGTCTGCAGTTCCTGGTGGAAAGTGGAGGGTGTGTGCTTCTGCGGTACCGCTTAATAATCAAGGATGTGTTGTTCCAGCAACAGGACAAACAAGCCAATTGTATGCTTATTCGAATAATGCTACATCTAATTCTGCAACTGCTACGTGTACTATAAATTTAAGTACTACTCCTCCATCTGGTACTACATTTAGAGTTTATTGTTGGGTTAGTTCAAGTGGCGCAACAAGTGTCTCTTTAAGTTCGTACGCAAAGTCGTACGCTACCTATGATATAACCTTTTAGGCGTACCTTATGACTTGCGATAGTTTTTTCTTATATTCAAAATGAAAAGGTAGCGATTTAGAATTTTAATTTTGGAATAAGGAAGTTTGTTGTCTGGTAACAGAAATAAGGATTATTTGGCATGTCGGATAGTACGAGTAGTCGTTTTAACAAATGTCGATTGTTCTCAAATATTGTGGTTGTAAACAAAAATATTCGCATGATGCGTAAATATATACTCCATTTTTTTAGTGTGCTTGTCTTGCTTTTGGGTGCGGGCTCTCTTTCGGCGCAGTCTGCCCTCAAGGGCTTCGATTATCAGGTGGTGGTGCGCGATGCCAACGACTATCTGGTGCGTAACACCAACGTGAAACTGAAGGTGGTTATCAAGTCGGTAGATGACGGCATCTATACCCCTCACTATATCGAACACCGCGCATCCAAGACCGATGCCAATGGCTACCTCGCTCTTCAGGTGGGTATCATCAGTCCCTTCGCTACCTACGACGAGGTGGTTTACGGCAGCTTTGATGCCATACCATGGGCAGACCACGACTCGATGATGTTGGATGTGGTTATCGATGTCTCCAACCAAGGCAATTTCGCTGCCACCAACCCGCAGGCGGTCTATACGCTACAACGGCTTGCTACGGTGCCGTATGCTATCTTCGCCAACGAGCATCAACACCTGAATGCGGTGCTTACAAAGGGCAACACTGCCGGCAATATCCAAATCAAAGGCGTTGACTACCCAACCGACTGCTACGATGTTGTTAATAAGTGCTACCTCGATTCGGCGGTGATGGAGTATGCTCGCAAGATGAATGCACAGCGCAACTCGGAGTATAAGTGTGTCAACCAAGGTGCTTCGTTGGTGTGGCGCGGCCGTATCATCTCGACGGATAACTTGGGTCTGTTCTACTATTTCGACACACTCGCTGGGCAGGGGAGCGGCGGTACCGATAGTATCCTCAGTCTGAAAGTCCGTATCAACAACGGCACGCACACCTCGGTCAATGTTGACCAGTGCGACCATTACCAGTGGAATGGTACCAACTATGACGCTTCGGGTACCTATACCTTCAGTTATCGCGATGCTGAAGAC
>JAGHVA010000244.1 GCA_018064565.1 Candidatus Colimorpha onthohippi | reverse complement strand
ACGTTTTTTTTTCTCCAGTAGACGTGTGGGTATACATGAATATAGTCGGCTGTCCGGCAAATCAACAAATCAAATTTTAGGTCTGAATGTTTAGCGAACAGCAATAATTTTGAAACATACAGATGTTGCTTATTCACGGTAAATTATAATGCATCTTATAGTATAGGGCTTGGTTTGAGCAATAAAGCCTGAAAGGCTTATACCTACATAGCCCAGGGCAGAGCGAAGCGGCACCCTGGGTGTTAGATTGGTGTTGAGACTGAACGCCCTGAAAGGGCAAAAGTTCATCAAATACATTGAACACCAATACTTTTGCCCTTACAGGGCGGATATACACAAACTATACGCATTACCCAAGGCGTCGCTTCGCTTGCCATTATTCGCAGAAATTTATTATTAGGTGGTGCTAATCGCTAAATTATTTTATTGAGTGGTGCTCATGACCTCCCTTTGGTCGGTTGGGCTATGAAGGTCATTGGGCTTTCAGCCCGTTTTACCAGACCGCAATAATTTGGAAGCACATACCATTAGTACAAGTACACAACAAAAGCGGCAGTTCAAATACAAACTGCCGCTTTCGTTTGCGTACTTGTATCAAAACGCCATGATCATCAATCCTTCTTTGCCAAAAACTCGGTATGCACTATTTGGTCGGGAGTATCGATCAACGAAACCAAGACATTCTCTCGGCGGCCATTAGCCACCAAAACTCGTATGCCGTGTTCCACTACCTGCTCAGCTGTACGGCACATTGAAGACATTCTGCCCTCGCCGCCTTCCAACATCTCACTCAAGATAGACTGACCTGGGTTGATTTGCGAGATGATATTTCCATCGCCTTGCACCCCATCAATGCTGTCCAGCAATATCAAGGTGTCGGCTCCCATCATTTCTGCCACAAGTCCAGACAACTCGTCATTGTCGGTGTACATCAACTCGGTAACGCTTACAGTGTCGTTCTCGTTGATAATGGGCAACACTCCGCTTTGCAGCATCACATCGATACATCCTTTCTGCAACTCATACTCCTGCTGGCTTGCAAAATTCTTTTTTATGGTAAGCATCTGCCCTACATTGACGCCATATTCGATAAACAGACGATAATACATATCCATAAGTCTCACCTGTCCAATGGCGGCATATAGTTGACGTTGCTGCATATCATCGAGTTTCCTATTCTCGGGTATCAACGACCGTCCGCAAGCCACAGCACCACTGGTAACGAGTATCACCTCGCAACCATTTTTCTTAAGCGTTACAATCTGGTCAACCAACGATGAGACCCGCGTGGTATCCAATGTCCCATCGGCACGAGTCAACACACTGGCTCCAACCTTGACCACCAGCCGATGACGATTGCCGCTGACAGCCTTCAATCCTTCAATCACCGCCTCTGTAAAGCCTGCCTTCTCCATCGCACTCAAGCCTTTTAAGGTCAAACCTCCTGGGGTCGTAACCTTATCAATCTCAACCTCGGCATTTGTACCACGGTTCACAATCAACTCGGCAGCTCCTTTCACGGTCTGACACACCACCTTCTCTATATCTTTTTCTGACAGTCCCAACTCTTTACCTCCCTCTGAGGCAGCACTGATATAACGCATAGCATAGGCAATGCCACAGGATGACAACGAGGTGCCCGCCAGCATCATCTTCTCTTCCACTACGACGGCAAAGCCCAACTGGTCGAATAAGCTTTTCAACAACTGCGTCTGCAATTGAGTGGTGGAGATTGGAGCCACAAAGGTCATACTCTCGCCAATTTCAACAGCGGTATTGGGGATAACATACGCCATGTCTGGATAACGCTTTGCAGCCCCATCGCCCCTATCAAACCACTTTAACAAATCGGCAGACTTCACCCCAGGAGCCATCGACACCACCATCTGGCGCTCATAATCCAACGTTGCGCAAGTCTCGGTGATTACCTGCTCCATCAGCCACGGTTTTACCACATAAAACACAATATCTGCATCTTTTACGGCAGCGACATTATCGGTTGTGGCATTCATACCACATGCGCGGAACCGTTCCAACGATTCTTCATGACGTGCTGTTACGGTTATCTCGGTGGGAGATATACTACTTTTTTTTGCAAACCCCATGGCGGCAGAGCCGCCCATGTTGCCCGCACCTATAAATGTTAACTTCATTATATTTGATTAGTTTGTTTGATATTTTACAACAAAATAAACAGGCGCCAACGCATACTGCCCACATTATTTTTCTCTCAACTTCTCATATGCTTCGTTGATCTCCTTGAATTGTCGCTCCGAGTTTTTCTTCACCTCTTCGCCCATACCTTCTACCTTGTCGGGATGATATTTCATAGCCAACCTACGGTAAGCCCTCTTGATTTCCGCTTGCGATGCTCCTTTTTCAAGTCCTAACACCTCATACGGATCTCTGCCACTGCTATCAGGGTTGTAGCTACGACTGCCACTATAGCCGCCATAGCCACCATACTGACTGCCATAGCCTCCATAATTGCCATACGTGCCGCCACCTACGTGGCGGGCATGGATAGAACGCAAGTCCATGTTGTTGATGCCTAAATGGAGTGCGATTCTACGCAATATCAAATCTTCCGACACATCGAAATCGCTGTCGGACACAGCCAAACCATAAAGGAAATCAACAATATGGTAGCGGGTATCGTACGATGTATTCACTTTTATCTGCATGCAGACATCGTCAACTGGGATGGACTGTTTGGTAAGATCACGCAGTGTCGTCAACAATTCCTTGGCTTTATCCTCGCTGTAATTCTCACGCAAAAACCGTTTCACATAATCCAACTCACTGCGTTGCACGCTGCCATCGGCCTGCATAACAGCAGCTATAAGCACCAGCAATGAGGCATGCACATCGGCTTCAGAGCCTCTATTCTGATAACGCCCCCGCTTGTGTTGCGCTGACGGATTGCTCGGTGAGGCAATACCTTCTATCGCTGATCCAATCAGATACCCAATTAGAGCACCTATCGGACCACTACCAGCCCATCCGAGACCTGTGAGAATCCACTTCAGTATTGACATAGTTATTTTTTTCGTTTTGTGGCAATTATATTAATGTTACCTCTAAAAGTATTCGTATAACACGTCTTGAATATTAGTGCGGATATCCAATTTTGATAACTTGTTATACTTTGCCGAAGGATACACCCTATTGGAGAGGAACACATACACCATATCGTGTTCGGGATCTACCCATAGCATAGTACCCGTAAATCCAGTGTGACCAAACGATGCTTGAGACGCCGCATGCGACACATGCGGACTCGGTCCGTGTAGCAAAGGTTTATCAAAACCTAAAGCCCTACGGTTGCCCAACGTTGAATAGTAACGGGTGTTAAACTGACTAATGACTGTGTCGGACAAATACCTACGCCCCTTATACACCCCGCCGTCGAGCAACATCTGCATCAATGCTGCAACATCGTCGGCCGAGGCAAACACTCCCGCATGACCTGCCACACCTCCAAGCGCATAGGCATTGGGGTCGTGTACCTGGCCGTGGATTAAGGTCATCCGATACACCGAATCTTCCTCAGTAGGCACAATCTGGTCAAAATCAAAACCATGATAGGTGGGACAAAATGAAATATTATTCAACTCCATTGGACTATAAAAATAGGTCTGCATAAACCTATCCAACGGCAATCCACTCACATAGCGAACCATATCACCCAACAAGATAAAACCTAAATCGCTGTATAAATATTTCCGATTAGGTTCGAGCGGACTGTCAGCAATTAACAACAACACATCTTCAGGTGTTTCAGACTGTTGCCAATAACTGTCAAATGGTTTCAACCGAGCAATATGCGACAGCACTTCTCGCAATGTTATTTCCGACTTATTCGTACCTTCAAGATATGGCAAATAATCTGAAAGTTTGCCGTCCAACTTCACACGCCCCATATCTACAAGTTTCATGATGGCCAACGTAGTAGCTGTAACTTTAGTCAGCGAAGCCAAATCATACATAGACGATGGTTTGACCACACATGATGAGGTGTCTTCATAAACAAAGCTTCCATAACACCGACGCACTACTGGGACACCATGTTTAAGCACCAAGAGCTGACATCCAGGATAAGCCTTTTGTTTTATACCCGACAGCAAAATGGAATCAATCCGACAATCGTGTGCAGCCTTCATGCCCTCCACAATGGCAACACATCGTAAAGAGTCGGAAACATCAGGAACAGACAATTCGTCTATTGGCAACCCTGATTTCATCAGTTCGTATTTGCTGCGCAAAACCCTACGGCAACGTATCTTCACCAACTGCTCAAAGAATGGATCGGCAGATGCCTCTCTTACTATAGCATCTATTACCAATGGAATGTCTGAAGGTATTAGAATAACATCATTACCAGCTCTGATTGCCATTACCGCAGCCTGCCCCGATGAATAATGATTTGTAACTGCTCGCATATCGATGCCATCGGTAAACGCCAACCCATGAAAGCCCAACTCCAAACGTAGCAACTCGTTGACTACCACTTCGGACAATGATGATGGCAAACAAGGCGTTGTGTCAAGGCTCGGCACACTCAAATGAGCCGTCATTATCCCTTTGACTCCTGCCTTGATAAGACTAACAAACGGATAGAGCTCAATACTATCTAAATGGTCGCACGAAGCCGACACCAACGGAAGTTCTTGATGACTATCCGACTGCGTGTCGCCATGCCCAGGGAAATGCTTAGCTACAGCCATAACACCCTGCGACTGCAACCCCTTTGTGTAAGCAACACCCAATGCAGCCACCTTAGACGGAGAGGCAGAAAACGAACGACGCCCTATAACCGGGTTGTCGGGATTAGAATTGACATCAACCACT
>JAGHVA010000006.1 GCA_018064565.1 Candidatus Colimorpha onthohippi | reverse complement strand
AAGGCTGTAGTCAAGGAATTGCTTCTCCACATCCCTCAGTTCGAAAAGACAGAACGTTTCCTCTGTACCCAGAAATGGGTGGAAGATTTGTGTACAGACGGAAAAATGGAACTTGCAACCACAAGAGCACTGGCTTTTGGCGATAAAGGAGAGTCGTACACCAACATACCAAGGTTGCTGCAATCATGCACTCCTCAACATGTTACCAACAAGAAAAACTGAACATCAGTGAAAATGGCAGACCATTGATTAGGGGTGCAATGTCTTTCGCTATAACAAGTTAACTCTTCAAACAAGAGTCAATTTGTATTAGTTTAACGCAAGTGGTTCAATTTTTATTACTTACCTCGCAAATTCCAATAAATATTGGAGTTTTCCAGAAATTGAATTGGAATTCCAATGGAAAGTGTGTAACTTTGCAGCAAATTTTGAAGGTATCAATGTTATGATTACAGCAGAAGACATTAAGAAAATGGCAGAACGTGGCGAATCCTACAATGTGGATTTCAAGGTTACCGTACCTCAGAAAGTACGTGATATAACTGAAGAAGTGTGCAGCTTTGCCAATGCCGCAGGTGGATATGTGCTTATTGGCATTGATGACCACGGTACAATCAAAGGTGCTACCATAGATAATTCCAAACGGTCTGCAATTCAAGGCTCTATCGGTGAGATCTCGCCAGCACATCACTGCGATTTGTACCCTGTAGAGGTGGATGGTGTTGAGGTCTGGGTAGTGGAAGTTCCCGCTGGAAGACAAGTACCATACTTCTTTGGTGGCAGTGTCTTCGTCAGGGAAGGAACCAATAGTCAGAAACTCACAAATGTGGAAGAAATCCGTGAACTATTCCAGCAAGCAGAGAAGACATACTATGACTCAATACCCCAAAGAAAGTATAACATCTATGACAATTTAGATGCAAACATGTTGAAAGCATTCAGACGTGAGGCTCACATATCCAACAATGTGGATGACATGCAGCTGCTTGAAAACCTGCAGGCATTTACCGAGAATGGCGATGTAAAGCGTGGTGTTATACTGTTTTTTGACAAGCATCCCGAGAATCTGTTTTTTCACGCTGTGGTTAGATGCACCCAGTTCAAAGGAACCAGCAAACTGCACATCATTGACGACAAGACTTTCGGCGGGCCTCTCGTGGCTCAATACGAGCAGGCTCTCAGTTGGCTTCAGGACAAGTTGAAACTCGAATATGAAATCAAAGGAACGGGGGCTCGCACTGAGAAGTGGGAAATGCCTCTTGATGTATTCCGAGAGGCATTGATAAACGCCCTCGCCCATAGAGACTATTATGAGCATGGTGCCTTCACAAATGTAGAGGTGTACGATGATAGGATTGAGATTACAAACCCTGGAGGCCTTCTTCCTTTGGTAGCAAGACATTTTGGCAGAAAGAGCCTTTCTCGCAACCCATACATTTTCAGTCTATTCATGCGAATGAACCTTGTCGAGCATGTCGGCTCTGGTATAGGTAGAATGCAGGAACTGATGCTTGATGCTGGTTTGCCAGAGCCTCAATACGAGACAGAAGGAATGTTCAATATCATCCTTTTTAGGAAAGGTCATTCTGCAAGTAGCCCTGAACTTTCCGACTTGGAGAAGCAAGTCATAGAACTTATGTCTGGAGATGTCAAACCTACCATTGATGAGTTGTGTGAGAAGATCAACAGAAAGAAATCTACGACCTACAACATTCTTAAATTCCTTCGTGTCAAAGGTTATGAGTACTGATCAATTAAAGAATTGACTAAAAATGCGATGGGCGTCAGCCTGTCGTAAAAAACGAAGCAGACTGTCAAAAGAAGACATAGAGAAACACAAGTTACTATATGAAACATACCCTTACAATCCTATTACTCAGTCTGTGTGTCGTTGTTGTCAACGCACGGACAATCAACGTCAAAAGAAATCTGTCGCAGGAGCAGCCCGCAACGCAGGCTCTCGAAAAAAAGCAGACAGCTACCACATCCAGCTCATCGGGTAGTGGCGGTTCCTATTCGTCGTCGCCAACCATTGGCACATCATCCCCTGCGTCGAATGTCAAGACCTATTACGCCAACGGTGTCTCCTTCCAGATGGTAGAGGTAAGTGGCGGGACGTTCAAGATGGGAGCAACAAAAGAGCAGCGGTCGGAAGCGGCTGATGATGAAAATCCTATTCACAAAGTTACGCTCAGCAGTTACTATATCGGCAAGACGGAGGTAACGCAAGAGTTGTGGCAGGCGGTGATGGGTCGCAATCCTTCATATTTCAATGGAATGGATAAACCTGTTGAACAAGTTACTTGGTACGATTGCGAAACCTTTATCTCGAGACTTAACTCCCTTACGGGTATGAAATTCCGACTACCCACCGAAGCAGAGTGGGAGTTTGCAGCCCGTGGTGGCACCAAGCGCCGTGGCTATAAGTACAGCGGAAGCAACACAATCGACGACGTGGCATGGTATGCCAGCAACCACGATGATATGACCCATGCCGTAGGCACCAAGGCTCCCAACGAGTTGGGTATCTACGATATGAGCGGCAATGTATATGAATGGTGCAGCGACTGGTATTACAAATATGGAGGGGAATCACAGACTAATCCTATAGGATGCATTGATTGTAGTAAGGACCGCGTGTTGCGCGGTGGCAGCATAGGCAGCAATGCCAAGTCCTGCCGTTTGTCCTGCCGCTACAAATTATCCTCAAAACTCCGCTTGCAAATCATAGGGCTCCGACTATGCCTCTCTGAGTCGGATGCTCTCGAAAAAAAACAGACAGATACCATATCCAGTTTATCGGGTAGTGGTGATTTCCAATCGTCATCGCAAACCATTGATACTTCTTCCTACATGCCGAATGTCATTACTTACTACGCCAACGGCGTCTCCTTCCGGATGATAGAGGTAAGGGGCAGCACTTTCCAGATGGGGGCTACGAACGAGCAAGGGTTATATGTAGGGGATGATGAAAAGCCCGTCCACAGCGTTACGCTCAGCAGCTACTATATCGGCCAGACGGAGGTAACGAAAGAGTTGTGGTTAGCCGTGATGGAACCTTCTTATGTTAGAGTTGACAAAAAGCCTGTAGTAAGGGTTTCGTGGGACGATTGCAAGACTTTTATCTCAAAGCTCAACTCTCTCACGGGTATGAATTTCCGACTACCCACCGAGGCGGAGTGGGAGTTTGCAGCCCGTGGTGGCACCATGAGCCGTGGTTATATGTACAGCGGAAGCAATACGTTTGACGACGTGGCATGGTATCACGGCAATTCTGGTGATAAGCTCCATGACGTAGGCACCAAGACTCCCAACGAGTTAGGCATCTACGACATGAGCGGCAACGTATGGGAATGGTGTAGCGACTGGTATGGCGATTATGGCAGTTCTCATCAGGTCAATCCTACGGGATCCAGCAGTGGCTCTAATCACGTGCTCCGTGGCGGCTGTTTTATTGACGATTCCAGGTTATGCCGACTGTCCAAACGCTACAACTACTTCCACGGCAGCTACACAGGATTTCGCTTGTGCCTCTCCGAGTCGGAGGCTCTCGAAAGAATACACTTAGCTACCAAATCCAGCTCGTCGGGTAGTGGCGGTTCTCGATCGTCATCGCCAACCATTGACACTTCCTATGCGTCGAATGTCAAGACTTACTACGCCAACGGCGTCTCCTTCCATATGGTAGAGGTAAGTGGCGGGACTTTCAAGATGGGTGCTACGAGCGAGCAAGGGTCGGATGCATGGAATGACGAGAAGCCCGTCCACAACGTAACGCTGAGCAGTTACTATATCGGTCTGACGGAGGTAACGCAAGAGTTGTGGCAGGCAGTGATGGGGAGCAATCCTTCTTATTTCAAAGGATTGTATAGACCGGTCGAAAATGTTTCATGGGACGACTGCCAGACCTTCATTTCGAGGCTCAACTCCCTTACGGGCAAGAACTTCCGACTACCCACCGAGGCGGAGTGGGAGTTTGCAGCTCGTGGAGGCACCAAGAGCCGTGGCTATAAGTACAGCGGAAGCAACACGCTCGACGACGTAGCATGGCATGTCGGCAACTCCGGCGATAAGACCCATGATGTAGGCACCAAGGCTCCCAACGAGTTGGGCATCTACGACATGAGCGGC